>CAIPUQ010000441.1 GCA_903868295.1 uncultured Roseiflexaceae bacterium | reverse complement strand
GGATGAGCGGTGCGCGTTCGGGCAGGTAATCGAGGAGCGAGGCCATCTGCAGGTCTGGGGCAAAGAGGGGGGCGATGAGGGCACGGCCTTCGAAGGGTTCGTCCGAGGCAAAGCGCTCGATCAGCTGCTCCCATTCGTGACGTGCTTCGTCGCGCAGGCCGCTGAGGTCCTGTGCACGCAGCCAGGCGACCACCGCGTCGTGCCGGGCATGATGGTACTCGTAGGCTGGGCCGACCGTCAGCGCTGCAATCGCCTCGGTGCTGCGTTGTGTCAGCGGGTCGAAGGCGCGGATGGAGTCGATGTCGTCGCCAAAAAACTCGATGCGCACGGGTTGGGCTGCACCGACCGGGAAGATGTCGATGATACCGCCGCGTCGATTGACTTCGCCCGGCTCCGACACTGCTGACGTCAACCGGTAGCCGATTTGGGCACAGTGGTGGATGAACTGCAGTGGGTCGAGGCGTGCGTTGAGTGTCACGGTCAGCGTGCTGTCGGCCAAATCGGCAGGATTGATGGTCGGTTGCAAGAGCGCACGAATGGACGCGACGATAATCGGCGATTCGTTGCGCTGCAGGGCGAGCAGGGCTTTGATACGCGCGGCGGTGCTCTCGGTGCTGGCCGACATGGGCTCGTACGGGATGGCATCGTTGGCGACGAAGTGGTAGGTGGGGCGCGACGGTAGCCACAAACTCAGGTCTTCGGTGAGGCGGATCGCCTCGTCGGCGTGCGCCACCACAATGACCAACGGACGTGTATCGTGCACGGCGAGGGCGGCCACCAACGGTGCAACTGCTGCTTTGCGCACGCCGGCGACGTGTACCTGCGCGTCACCCCGCAGGATTTCGCTGAGCGAGACAACCGATGCGCAATCGGCGATACGGCTGGTGAGGTGCGCGAGCGTCTGCGACATGCCAAATCCTTTTGTACCCTGGTGCTGCGACCTACCAGTTGCGTGTGCCCAAGACGGTGAGTTGCGGGGCGGCATTGGATGGATCCCCGTAGGTGGTTACCCGGTCAAATTGCGATTCGGGCACGTACAGGCGATCAGCACCGGCGTAGCGGAGCTTGAGGTATGGTTTGAGTGCGCCCGCAATCTGTTGCGTCACGACGCCTTCGAACACCGCGATCCCGTGATCGATGTGACAGACATATTGCCCCAGGGTAAACGGAACAGGCGGTTCGGTTGCCGCATCGGCGGCGCGATGCCCGAGCGTCATGGGTTTGGCGCTGGCCACCGTGTGGTGGTGGTAGGGTTGCACCGCGACAAAATTGACCGCCTGCGTGGGGACCGTCTCGGCCAGGAGCAACGTCGGCACTGCATGCGCCAACCGCCGTGCCCCGACGACGACATCCGGGTACCAGGCGGGCAACATGCCGTGGTGTATCAGGCGCGTGCGTTGTGTCTCGAGCCGACGTGCGTAGTCGGTCACCTGGCTGACGATAGTATCGGGGTCGACAAAGACGAGCAACCCGTCGGCAGGCAGCGCATCGAGCAGGCTCGCAGGTGGGGTGTCATTGAGCAGCGGGTGGAGCAGCGACATCCCAGGGAATGCGTGGTTGTGACTGAACGGGTCGAGGAACGCCTCCCACTCTTGTTGTGCTGATTCACGCAGGCCGAGGTCTGCACTCGCGCGCAGGCGTTCGAGCAAGGCGGGCTGTTTGCGCCAATCGGCTTCGACACGCAAAGTAAGAGTATGGTCCGGCAAGCTCGACATAATCAAATGGCGCCGCGGGTCGAAATGGGCAATCGATTCGAGTTGGTTGCCAAAAAAATCGAAGCGAATCGGATACGGCTCGCCATCCTGATAGACATCAACGACACCGCCGTGACGGCGGACGTCGCCGGGCTGTGACACCGTTTGGACCAGTTGGTACCCCAGTGCAACACACTGGGCAGTCATGGTGACCGGGTCGAGCGCGTCGTCGCAGCGGTATGTCCGTTGTGTCGCTTGATAGACGGCGGGTGCGACGGTCCCTTGGGCGATTGCACGCCAGGGGGCGACGACGATGGTGTCGCGATGGCCGGCGAGGAGTTCTGCGAGGACGACGAGACGATAGCGTACGACCGCAGATTCGTAGCTCGCCGTCTCGTACGGATACACCGCATGGGCAGGGTAGTCGCGCACCATGCGTTTGGGGAACGCCCTGCGCAGGATCGTGGCGAGGCGGTGCGCCTCTGCCTCGGTGTTCACCACGATGACGGTGGCGTTGGCAGTATGGGGTAACAGGGTCAGGAGAAAAGGGGTGTGCCCGCTGGCTGCGACCCCCGTGACCAGCATCGACTGCCCCGCAGACCATGCGCTGCCCAGCGCTGCGTGCGTGAGAGCGCTCGGCGGGGCAAATCGATTCGGGGCGGTTGACTGTTCCATGTTCCTCAGTGGTGATGACCCGCATGCGCTCACGGGGTCGGGGGCAGCCGTTTGGACCAATAGCGCGTCAACCCTTGCAGACTCATGGTAATCGAGGCGCCTTTTTGGTAAGCGCTGATGCCTTGTTCGGTCGCTTCGGCGCCCATGTCGGCAGTCGCTTGGGCGGTCAACAGTCGGAGTTGTTCGGACGGTTCAATGCCGGCCAGCATCCACCCACGCACGAGCTCGGCCCAGCGCCAGTTGGCAGCGTGCAGGGCGTCGAGGTGCGGCTCGATGTCGAAGACCGGACCGTAGTGGGTCAGACACATCGCGCTGGGTGTATGGTGCCGCAGGGTTTGGAGCGTTGCGTCCCACGCTTCGAGGTCGATGTCGGGCGGTGGCGTGGCCGGCCGCACATAGCGGTACCCCGGCATGCGGATGCCAGCCATGTCGCCCACAAAGGCCACATTGGTCGGCTGATGGATGTACATGAGGTGATGGATTGCGTGCCCGGGTGCCGCAATCACGGCGAAGCGTTGGTCGCCGATGTGCAATGGCTCGCCGCCGTTGAGGGTGACGATGCGCGCGGCGGGGATGGCCAAAAACTCGCCCCACAGCACGTCCATCTGATCGCCGTAGATGCGGGTGGCACTGGTGATGAGCTTGGTTGGGTCGACCAGATGCGTCAGCGCGCGCTCGTGCACATACAGGGTCATGTGCGGGTAGCGGTCGAGCAAGGTCCCGGCGGCACCCCCGTGGTCGAGGTGGATGTGGGTGAGCACGATGGCGCCGATGTCGTCAAACGTAAAACCATGCACCGCCAGTGCCTCGGCTAATGCCGGCAGCACGACGGTAGGACCGGGATCGATGAGGATGTTGACGGTACCACGGACCAGGTAGCAGCAGATAATCTCGGCGCGACCGAGATGCATGGTATCGAGCGGGATAATCGTCGGGGGCAATGCGTGCATGGATGCGCTCCATACCCCGCACGTCGGTCGACATACGGGGTAGTGTTGGATTAGATGCTGACTGTGGCCTCGTTGATGGCATTCCAGACGCGTTCTGGCCGCATCGGGATGTCGATGGCCGTGATGCCCAGGTGTGACAGCGCGTCGATGACGGCGTTGGCAGTGGCCGGGGTCGAGCCGACGGTGGCGGCTTCGCCGATGCCCTTGACGCCGAGCGGATTGAGCGTAGTGGCCGTTTCGGTTTTGTCCAACGTAAACGTCGGGAAGTTATCGGCCCGTGGCAGTGCATAGTCCATCAACGATCCGCTGAGGATCTGGCCGTTGTCGCTGTAGACGACTTCTTCGTACAAGGCCTGCCCGATGCCCTGCGCCAATCCGCCGTGGACCTGCCCAGCCACCAACGTGGGGCTGATGCGCGGGCCGCAGTCGTCCACGCTGTAGTATTGGACCACGCGCGTCTCGCCCGTCTCGGGGGTGACTTCGACCACACACAGATGCGCCCCAAACGGGTAGAGCAACGCGTTGTCTTTGGCGCGGAAAAACTCGGTCGCCTCGAGGCCCGATGTCGTCTCGCCCGGCAGCTTGTCGCTGTAGGCGCGCTTGGCAATCTCGGTCAGGGTCACACCACTGTCGGGTGCCCCTTTGACCTGGTAGCGCCCTTCGTGATAGACGATGTCGCTGGGCGAAGCTTCGAGCATGTGGGCGGCCACGCGGATGGCTTTTTCGCGGATAACCTCGATGGCCTGCACCAATGCACCGCCACCCATGGCCAAACTCCGGCTTCCCATGGTGCCGTGACCCATCGGCGTGGTCGCCGTGTCGCCCGATTTGACAATGACGTTGTCGAAATCCGCACCGAGCTGGTCCGACACAATCTGCGCAAACGTCGTGTACAAGCCCTGACCGTGTGGCGAGGTGCCGGTGTAGACCGTGACCGTACCGGTCGGCTCGACGCGCACGGTGGCGCTTTCGAACGGTCCAAAGCCACACATCTCGACATATACCGCAAACCCAAGCCCAATCAGCGACGTCGCCTTGCCCACAGCAAAATCTGCTCGGCGTTGTGCTTGTTTGGCCAAAAGCGCGGGATAGTTGCTCACTTCAATAAGTTTGGTCAGTGATTTGTCGTATTCGCCGGTGTCGTAGAGCGGACCGGTGGGGGTTTTGTAGGGGAACGCCGTCGGTGGGATGAAATTCGCACGGCGCACTGCCGCAGGATCCATCCCCAGTTCGTCGGCAATCGCATCCATCATGCGTTCGATGTAATAGGCTGCCTCGGGGCGGCCAGCGCCACGGTAGGCTGCCACGGGGGTGGTGTTGGTGTAGACTGCTTGCACCGTGCCATCGATGACGGGGATGTGGTAGACGCCCACCGACATCATGCCGGTCAGATTGGCCAATCCTGCGGCCACCGGGTATGCGCCGATGTCGGCCGTAATGTGGAAGCGCATTGCCTCGACTGTGCCATCCGCCCGTACTGCACAGCTATATTCGGCGACTTGGCCACGGCCGTGGGTGGTGGCGGTCATGTGCTCGATGCGGCCCTCGACCCACGACAGGGGGATGCGCATGTGGCGTGCCAATGCGGCCAGAGCAGCGTCTTCGGAGAAGACGCCGATTTTGACGCCAAAACCACCACCGACGTCAGGAGCGACCACGCGGATGAGGTTTTCGTCCATGCGCAGTATCTCGGCCAGGCTGGTGCGGTTCATATGGGCAGCCTGCGTGCTCGAGTAGACGCTGATGCCCTCGCCGAGTGGGTCGGGGAACGCCACGACCGCGCGCCCTTCCATCGACACGCCGGCCAAGCGTTGGTTGGCCATGGTGCGTGTGACGACTTTGTGGGCTTTGGCAAAGGTCGCATCGGTGTCGCCGACTTTTTTGGTCCAGGTGTGGTGGACGTTGCTCTCCATGTCGACAAAGAGCTTGGGTGCACCGGGTTTGGCGGCCTCACGCATGTCGACGGCGGCCGGCAAGACGTCATAGTCGATCTGGACAGCGCCGACGCCGTCGACCGCAATGGCGGCAGATGTGGCAATCACGGCAGCGACAATCTCGCCGACGTGGCGGACGGTCCCGAACGAAATCGGGTAGTGACTATGTGGCCGAACGCTCTCGACCCCGGCCTCGGCAGCTCCTTCGCCGCCGGCACCGAGTGGCATGGGGCCACACAATTTGGCGAGTGCTTGGCCGGTAATGACCGCCGTGACACCGGGGATGGCCAATGCATCGGTTGCATCGATGGTCCCCACGCGGGCGTGTGGGTACGGGCTGCGTACGAAGGCGACGTACTGCATGCCGGCGAGCTTCATGTCGCCGACGTATGCACCGCGACCGTTGAGCAGCCGTGGGTCTTCTTTGCGTTTGACTTCAGCGCCGATGAGTTTTGCGTAGGCCATCTGTGCCTGCCTTTCGGGTCAAAACAACAATGTCGTGTGGAGGGATATCTGTATCTGTGTAGTATAAATCATCCGTTGCAGATGAGTGAGGGGGCATGGGAATGCGGATGGTGGCTGACGAGTGCAACACCGCACCATAATTGACGCAAACGGCCTGCAATGGTAGGATAGCGGCGTTCACGCAAACCTACGGAGGGTCTTGTTTCATGAAGCTTCACGAGTATCAGGCGCGCGATATCTGCGCGCA
Organism: uncultured Roseiflexaceae bacterium; assembly: GCA_903868295.1. GTDB lineage: Bacteria > Chloroflexota > Chloroflexia > Chloroflexales > Roseiflexaceae > UBA965. Next base: position 340 of record CAIPUQ010000441.1, on the reverse strand, counting down.
ATACGGCATACCAGTCACCGGTGGCGGCGTCGCCACGACCGCAGCCGAGTGCCGCGCCATCGCCGAGAAAATCGGCGCACCCGTCGTCGTCAAAGCCCAGGTCTTTGTCGGTGGTCGTGGGAAAGCCGGCGGCGTCAAACTCGCGAACAACCCAGCCGAAGCAGAACAGCACGGCAAAGCCATTCTCGGTATGGACATTAAAGGTCTGACCGTCGAGAAGGTGCTCGTCGCCGAAGCAATCACCTACGAGCGCGAAATCTACCTCGGCGTCATCATGGACCGCGCCTCCAAGCGCATTGTCGTGATGGCCTCGGCCGAGGGCGGCGTCGAAATCGAAGAG
>CAIPUQ010000440.1 GCA_903868295.1 uncultured Roseiflexaceae bacterium | reverse complement strand
CCGTGATGGTCTTTGCAGGCTATGGCAATGTCGACGAGCTTTCGCTGGCTGGCGAAAACATCGTCTACGAGGTCCATGCCAATCAACCGATTGGGCGGACGCTCCTCGATGGCTGCGATTTCGATTTGGTCCGCGCACCCAACAGCGCGCTTGCAGGCGGCGACACCACCGAAAATGTGACCATTGCCCGGGCTATCCTCGCCGGAAACGGTACCCGGCCACAACACGACGTGGTGGTCTTCAATGCAGCCGCTGCCATTCGCACTGCAGATATGACGCAGTCATGGCACGCGGCAATCGAACGCGCCCGCGCATCAATTGCGTCGGGCGCGGCACGTGATCGCCTGATCCAGGCTATTGCGTAGCTCAGACAAAACTATATTTGCGCCAGACTGCATCGCGTTCGAGTTCATTCAACAATGCAAATGCGATGTAGGTGGGTTGGCGCGGGACACTCAATAACGGCATGCTGGCTTCGGTTGGGGTGCGACCACCCTTGCGATGGTTGCACGAGCGGCACGCCGCTACGACGTTATGCCATTCGGTGGTGCCACCATGGGCACGTGGGACGACATGATCAATTGTCAGTTGCCCCCGTGTTGTGGCCACGCCGCAGTACTGACACGTCTCTTTGTCACGCATGATGACGCCATGACGAGTGCACGGTAGTTTGAGGTTGCGGGGGATCCGGATGTAGCGGGTGAGCCGAATGACGAGCGGGATTGCATAGCGACGCGTTATCCCGCACATGAACCGTTGGGCGGCTTCGACGACTTCGGCTTTTTCTTGGAGCAACAAGACAAGCGCACGCCGTGCGGGGACCAACTGCAGAGGTTCGTAACTTGCGTTCAGCACCAATACCCGTTGCATGCAGGCCTCCTGGCACAGTCCGATGAGGCGAGGAAGGATGAAAAATCCACAACGCACCACCCGCAGGGGACAGAGTGTGATCGGAAGCAGAGCGACGAACCACACAACATCTAGTGGGTGTATCTTGTCGGCATCACTACTGCTAGCATACAGGAGTGTTTTGGGAGTGTCAATGGTTTTGACAGCGTTTGGCGGTGAATGCTATACTCGCAATAGGACATTTTTGTTCATCAAGGAGGCTTCCATGCCGTTTACATTGCCCGCTCTGGCATATGATGTGACTGCCCTCGAGCCGCATATCGATGCCGCCACCATGACGATTCACCACGGCAAGCATCACGCCGCATACGTCACCAATGCGAACAACGCATTGAACGACCACAGTGCATTGCAGGCCTTGAGCGCCGAAGATTTGCTCGCCAAAATCAGCGATACTCCCGACAGCATTCGTCAGGCCCTCATCAACAACGTTGGTGGGCATGTCAATCACACCATGTTTTGGGAGTTGATGACCCCAGGCGGCTCAAAGGTTCCTACCGGCACCTTGTCCGTGGCCATCACCAACACCTTTGGCGGGTTGGATCAGCTCAAAGCTGCGATCAACGACGCCGGCATGAAGCGCTTCGGCAGCGGTTGGAGCTGGTTGGTCAGCGATGCAGCCGGTGCACTCAAAGTCATCAGCACCCCCAACCAAGACAGCCCCATCATGCAGGGTTTGACCCCTGTGTTGGGCGTTGATGTTTGGGAGCATGCCTACTACCTCAACTATCAAAACCGCCGCGCCGATTATTTGGCAGCCTGGTGGAACGTGGTGAACTGGGACGTCGTGGCCAAGAAGTACGGCCGCTAATCTCTTATTCATCTTGGTTGGAGTGCGGAGTTCGGCGTCTGCCGGACTCCGCTTTTCACCCTCTTAATGCGAAGCAACTGTGGTACAATTTTGCACAGTCGCGTCTGTTGTTTGTTTTCCGACGATTGCAAGGAGTCTCACCGCATGGCTATCGAAAAGTCAACCTGGACCACGAAAGCTGGTCTCGCTCAAATGCTCAAGGGTGGCGTCATTATGGATGTCATCGACGAAGAACAGGCCAAAATCGCAGAAGAAGCAGGCGCTGTTGCAGTTATGGCACTCGAACGCGTCCCAGCAGATATACGCAAACAAGGCGGCATTGCTCGTATGAGCGATCCGGAGTTAATCCTGCGCATCAAAGAGTCTGTGACCATCCCCGTCATGGCCAAGGCGCGTATCGGTCACTTCGTCGAAGCACAGATTCTCGAGGCATTGGGGGTCGATTACATCGACGAATCCGAAGTACTATCACCTGCCGATGACGAGTTCCACACCGATAAACACAAGTTCAAAATCCCCTTCGTCAATGGCTGCAAAAACCTGGGCGAAGCACTCCGTCGCATCACCGAAGGTGCCGCCATGTTGCGCACCAAGGGTGAAGCCGGCACGGGCAACGTCATCGAAGCCGTGCGCCACGCACGTACCGTATACGGCGAAATCCGCAAGCTCCATGGTATGTCCGAAGACGAACTCTTCACAGCTGCCAAGAACTTGCAGGCACCATACGACCTGGTCAAGTCCGTCGCCCAGGCCGGTCGCTTGCCCGTCGTCAACTTCGCTGCAGGTGGTATTGCAACCCCAGCAGACGCTGCTTTGATGATGCAATTGGGCGTCGACGGTGTGTTTGTCGGGTCAGGTATCTACAAGTCGGGCAATCCTGCCAAGCGCGCCAAGGCAATCGTGCAGGCCACGACCCATTATCGCGATGCAGCCATCATCGCCGAAGTCAGCAAGAACCTCGGCGAGGCCATGGTCGGCATCGACATTAGCACATTGCCACAGGATCAACTGTTGGCAAACCGCGGCTGGTAAATCCTACACCGGACGACCACGTGCGGTGCACGTGGTCGTTTTTAGCATCATCGGAGTCGCCATGACAGTCGGAGTTCTCGCGCTCCAAGGCGCATTTGTCGAGCATGAGGCAATGCTCCGCAGTATCGGCGTCGACGTGCGTCAAATTCGCTTACCCCGAGATTTGACCGGGGTCGACCGGCTCATCATCCCCGGCGGCGAGAGTACCACCATCGGCAAACTGATGGTCATGTATGATCTGCTTGTTCCCTTGCGTGAACGCATTGCAGCCGGTATGCCTACCTGGGGGACGTGTGCGGGCGCTATTTTGATGTCGCGTCGCATCCTCGATGGTCGGCCCGACCAACCAGCGTTGCAGGTCATGGACATCGAGTCACGGCGCAATGCCTTCGGCAGTCAACTCGACAGTTTCGAAGCCGATATCGACATGATTGGCCTCGACGCACCTTTTCGTACGGTGTTTATCCGTGCGCCCATACTCCAAAATCCAGGTCCCGCATGTCAGGTCCTTGCGAGCCTCGCAGATGGGCGCATCGTTGCCGCGCGTGAGCAGCATATGCTGGCCACATCGTTCCACCCCGAACTCACCAGCGACGATCGTATCCACCGCTACTTTCTCACACTCTAGCAGGTGAGGGCCTATGTACCGCGTCTTGACACCGCCTGACCTATTGACATTGCGTCACAAGCCACGTGCATTGGCATTGCTCAATTCCGATGCAATGTTGCTCAGCGCACATCGCCCACTGGTGTATGGACTACGCGCACTGCTCAGCACCAACGGTCGGTATAGCAGTGCGTTCATCCGTGACGGTGCGGTGAGTGCCGTGTTACATGCGCACGCACCGGTGAGCAGACCCGAGCGTGAACTCGTCGCGTTGGCGAGTTATGGCCAACTGATGCGGTATCCGAGCGATCACGATCTCTGGTTTAGACTCCTCGAGGCGCATGTCATCGATAGCGGCAACCATCAGGTGCAACGCTTGTACGCGACGTTGTCCTTCGAAAGCGACGACCTGAGCGAGATTTTCCGGCAGAGCGGCTATAGCTGCTATGCACGCCAAGCCGTGTTCCGCCTCGAAGGCCCAGATTGGAATCAAGGCACGCGCTTTGCGGCGCTCCAACCACAGACACGTCACGACGTCTGGGGCGTCCACCAGCTCTATGGCGCGGTCACCCCAAAACCAGTCCAACATGCCGAAGCACGCACTGCGCGCGATTGGGCATTGCCGATTACCACACCCTGGGACGAATACAAACTGCGCGCCTGGGTGTTGCGCCACGAAGACCGTGTAATCGCGTCGATACGCATCAAAAGCAGCCGTAGCGCACATGTCGTCACCCTGCTCGTCCATCCCGACGTCCGTGCCGATGTAGCTGATATGCTCCGCTATGGCATGAGTCAAATTGCCGACAGTCTGCCTATCTGGTTGATCTTGCGTGAGTACCAAGAAGAACTCCAGTGGCCTGCCCAAGACCTCGGCTTTCAGCCGTTCCGCGAACACCATCTGTTGGTCCGGCACACCGTCGCCTTTACGCGCCGACCGGTCCTCGCCCGTGTCCTCGAGCCCGCCCGTGAGCAAGGCACTCCCATCCCTTCTATCATCCCAGCCAGCGAACAAGCGAGGCATCATGTCACACCCGAACGTCATCACGAGTAACATCGACGACCTGCTCGACATCATCCCGGCACGGGTACGGACCCTGCTGTCCGAGGCCAGCGAACCCACCGATGACTTGCTCGAAATCGTCCTGGACCTTGGGCGCCTCCCCGAAGCCCGCTATCGGACAACTGCCAATCTGTTGGGGACGCTCGAGATTACCTTCGAAGACATCGAGGCCGTCACGTCGCGCATCAGTGCGTTTGGTGAAGACAATCGGGCCGGTATCCCACGCACGTTGCATCGCATCTCGGCGATGCGCAATCGGTCGGGACGCATTGTCGGCTTGACCTGTCGCGTCGGTCGCGCGGTGATTGGCACAATTAGTGTGGTGCGCGACCTCGTCGAGTCCGGCAAAAGTGTCTTGTTGCTTGGTCGTCCCGGCGTCGGCAAAACGACCATGCTCCGTGAGACTGCCCGTGTGCTCGCTGATGATGCCCGCAAACGGGTGATTATTGTCGACACGTCGAACGAAATCGCAGGCGACGGCGACATCCCCCATCCCGGGATCGGCCGCGCCCGCCGCATGCAGGTCCAACGCCCGAGTGAACAGCATGCAGTCATGATCGAAGCCGTCGAAAACCACATGCCGGAAGTCATCGTCATCGACGAAATCGGCACCGAGCTCGAAGCCCAAGCCTCGCGCACCATCGCCGAACGCGGTGTGCAGCTCATCGGCACCGCCCATGGCCAGCTCCTCGAAAACTTGATGGTCAATCCGACCCTTTCGGACCTTGTCGGCGGCATTCAGCCCGTCACGTTGGGCGACGACGAGGCGCGCCGCCGTGGCACCCAAAAGACCGTCCTCGAGCGCAAACAACCACCGACATTCGACATTTTGATTGAAATCCGCAATTGGGACGATGTCCTGATTTATAACAACATCGGCGAGGCTGTCGATAGCTTGCTCCTTGGTGAATCACCCCAAGCCGAGCACCGCACCCGTGCAGCAGATGGGTCTATCACGGTCGAAATGGTCTCGTCAGAGCCACCCGAAGGGCTCGCCGGCCAATCGGCGCAGAGTGTCCGCCGTGCCCACAACACCGGTTTGGACCGACAACCCGACAATCGTCGTGGCGGTCGCGGCCGTGGCAATGATCGCTTTGGCACCCCCGCACGCTCGATGGGAATGATGACCCTCCCCCCAGAGCGCCTGCATGGCATCCTCCAAGACCCTTTTGTGACGACCATCCCAGCGGCAAATCCCATCCCACCCGTTGACCCTGCAGTCCCGCACAGCCCATCCATCACCCATCGGATCTACCCGTTTGGGCTCAGTCGCGACAAGGTCGAAAAAGTCGTCCAAGGCTTGCACGTACCAGCGGTGGTGGTACGTGACCTCGACGAGGCGACGATGGTGATGACCATCAAAAACTACTACCGGCAGGGATCGGCACGGCTACGCGGCGCCGAACAACGCAATTTGCCCATATATGTGTTGCGTGCATCGACCGCCATCCAAATCGAACGCCAATTGTTGGATATCTTTGGAATCGAGGTCCCTGCCCGTGGACACGACCGCGTCGGGTCAGGGACGCCCGAAGTCCAAGAAGCAATTCTCGAGGCCGAAACGGCGATTCATCAGGTTCTTAAGGGTGAAAAGAACATCGTCGAACTCACCCCGCAAGGGAGTATCATCCGACGCCTCCAGCATCAAATGGCCGAACGCTACAACGTGACCTCTGAGAGCCGTGGCAAAGAACCGCACCGACGCGTCAAGGTCTCTCGCTAGCAGAGACGCAGAAAAAAGGGTATTATGGGATTGTTCATCACATTTGAGGGTAGCGAGGGGTGTGGAAAAAGCACCCAAGCACGCCTCATCGCTGAACACATACGCACCGCAGGGTACCAGGTCAGTCACGTGCGTGAACCTGGTGGTACTGCAATCGGTGATCAAATTCGATCAATTGTATTGGGCATGCAAAATACCGAAATGGATCCGACGGCCGAGTCGTTGCTCTTTTCGGCGTCACGCGCCCAACTTGTCAATCAAGTCATCCGCCCCCAGCTTGCCGCAGGCGGCATCGTGATTTGTGATCGGTACGCCGATTCGACATACGCCTACCAAGGGTACGGGCTCGGTCGTAATCTTGCAGATCTACGCACGGTGACAGCGATTGCGACCGCTGGATTGGTGCCCGATGTGACGTTTTGGCTCCGCATCGATCCTGCTGTTGGCTTACGTCGCAAACTGCACCCAAATGCATCTGCGGTCGAATGGAATCGCCTCGATGCGCACGAATTGGCATTCCACCAACGCGTCGCAGACGGGTACGAAGCCTTGGCACAGGCAGAACCGAAGCGCTGGGTCATCTGCGACGCAGGATTACCCATCGAGGCACTCGCAGCGCAGATTCGGACAACAATTGAACCATTCCTGCATGCCGGGCATGTCACGATATCTTCGGTCACTGAAAGGACCACCCCATGAAGCTCATGATAGCCGTTGTCCAACGACAAGATGCTGGCGACTTAGTCGATGCACTCACCGCCCGCAGCCACCGTGTGACACGCATCAGCAGTGAAGGCGGGTTCCTCCGCGAAGGCAATATTACACTCCTCATCGCTGTCGAAGATACCCAAATTGAGGCCGTCATGCAACTGATTCACACCCATTGCAACATGCGCATTCGCTACATATCACCGTTGCCACCAGTAGCCGAATCCGGCGAATTCTACCCGCCAACCCCTGTCGAAGTCCAAGTCGGTGGAGCGACGGTATTCGTCCTCAATGCAGAATCGGTCTCGCGTGTCCTCGGTTAGTTTTGCGTACTCGTGCGCTTTGTCCTTTGTGTTGTGAGGGGAGTCAATTGTGGATATAGGTGGAACGCTCGGAGTGCTTGGGACTATACTGGATCTGCTCAAATGGGTCGTTGCAGGCTATGTCGTGTTGCTCTGGATGGCGAGTGTCATCTGGACGTATCGTGACATTCATGCACGTACCGAAGAGACACTCCTGCAAGTACTTGGTGTCTCTCTGGCATTGCTGATCCCGTTTGCCGGTCTGGGCATTTATACCCTATTGCGACCGCGCCAAACCATCGCCGAACGCTACGAACGGTCACTCGAAGAAGAATACTTGCGCCATGATATCGAGGAACAATTCGTATGCCCGCAGTGCCAACGCGGGATAGACCACGAATACATCCTCTGCCCACATTGCCACACGGGGCTGCGGCGCCGCTGTATTGCCTGCGATCGGGTCATCGACTTGACATGGGCAATCTGTCCGTATTGTGGCGACGACGGCTCGGGCATGGTCGGCCGCACAACGAATGTCCGTTTGCCGCATGTCAGTCGATCGGATCATGCATGAACCGAGGTTCTTCGATACTCATCGCGTGTGCGATTGCGCTGGCCGGTTGTGGCCTCGCGCCTGCTGCGGCACCTGCGGTAGACCCCGCAAGTCCGGCCACGTTGCTGTCGGAACGGTCACCCAATCCGCGTGCCTTCGGTGATCCCAAAGCGCCGATTGTGATGCGTGAATTCAGCGACTATCAGTGACCATACTGTGAACAGTACGTCCGTGAGACGTACCCCCTACTGATGAAAGACTACGTCGATACCGGCAAGGTTTACCTCGAGCTGTATGACTACCCACTGATGTCCATCCATCCCGGGGCACTGATGGCAGCCCAGGCAGCAAATTGTGCGGCCGAACAAGGTGCATTCGGCGAGATGCGGCAACAGCTGTTCGACGGCGCCCGTGACCAAGCATGGCGTGATGGGTCGCTCGACGACTTGACCCTGTTCGGCAATTATGCCAGCGACATCGGCATCAATCGGGCAGATTTCGATAGTTGCTTGACCACCAATCGCCATTTGGCACAGATCAAGGCGGATGTGGCCCTCGCCGAGAAAATCGGCATTCGGAGCACACCGACATTTATCATCCAAGACCGCCTGTATGCCGGTGCACAACCCTATGCGGTGTTTAAAAACGTCATCGATACGCTGTTAAATCCGCCATAGGCGAACGCATCATGTGGAGTAACCGGTGTTGCCAATGGCAACACCGGTTTTTTGTCCTACTGCCTGGTAATGCGGTGGTAATGCCACTGCGCTATGGTGTTGCCAGGAGGTGGCACCATGCATGTCAAAAAATCGCTTCGTCTCGCAGAATTCGATTATTCGAGTCCGGGGTATTACTTCGTCACGACAACGGTCAGGTATTTCAGAAGAGTGTTTGGGAGTGTTGTCGATGCGATGATGATACACAACGAACGTGGCATCATCGCCGTCGACTGTTGGGAACAAATCCCCTACAGTTATCCGGGGTTGGTCCTGCATTCGTATGTTGTGATGCCGAATCACGTGCATGGAATCATCGAGATAACGGCCAATGCTCCGCGTGCCCGTACGTCTGCCAAAGACGACGAGACCATTGAAAGCAGAACATCAGAATTTCTCTTGAGCCAAGCAGTGGGATCATTCAAAGCAGCAGTCACACGGGGCATAGACGAGAGTGTCAAGCGCGAAAAAATGAGCTTTTGGTATCCGGGATTCATGGACCGCATCATCCGCAATCAGTTCGAATACAACATTAGGACCCAATATATCCTCAACAATCCGCGACGCTGGCACGAGCGCGAAGAACGTCGGCGCAGATGACACCGCACGCCGGGGCCACAATCCATCCCCATAGCCACCATGGCGGCGACCTTACCAACACCGTACGCCGGG
>CAIPUQ010000439.1 GCA_903868295.1 uncultured Roseiflexaceae bacterium | reverse complement strand
GGCTAGGGCGCTTGCTGGTCGATTCGATCGAGCGCAACGACTATAGCGTGACGATGGGGTTGACGATGGTCAGCATTTTCTTATTACTGTTGGGGTACCTCATCACTGATATTTTGTACAGCATCCTCGATCCACGCATTCGGCTTTCGTAGAAAAGACGCACCATGACGACACCGAATCACCGCCCCGCAGGCCAGTGGACGCTCATCTTTCGCCGCTTCAAGACGCATCGCGTCGCGATGTGGTGTCTGTATCTGATTACCACGATTTATGTGCTGTCGATGTTTGCCAGTGTGATTGCGCCGTACAAACGCGATGCGATTTCGCTCGACAACGCCTACACGACCCCATTCAGCACTGCTCCCGATGGCTCGTATCACGTCTTTGGCACCGATCACTTGGGTCGTGACTTCTTTACCCGACTGATTTATGCAGCCCGTGTCTCGTTGACGACGGCGATAACCGTGACCACGGTATCGACGCTGATCGGCATCGTGGTCGGGCTGACTGCCGGCTACTTCGGTGGCATTGTCGATACGATCACCTCACGCATGATCGAGTTCATTTCGACCTTCCCGACGTTTACGTTGTTGCTGATTGCGGGCTCGATTGCCATCCAAAACAGCGACGACATCCCCATCCCCGCGTTGCTTTCGAAGGCGGTCGGCGCCATCATGGCCGTCAATGAGCGCGAAGGCAAGCAAGTCGTGATGATTATGGCTATCTTTATCGCGCTGGGGTGGACCGGTGTGGCCCGATTTGTGCGTGGCATGGTGCTGTCGATCCGTGAGCAGTTGTACGTCGAATCGTCACGGGCCTTGGGTGCATCACACCTGCACAACATCATCACCCACGTCTTGCCCAACGCCATGCCGCCCATCATCGTGGCCTACACGTTGGGGTTGAGCGGGTCGCTGGTGGCCGAGTCGGCGCTCAGCTTCCTCGGCTTCGGCATCCAAGACCCAACGCCGAGCTGGGGCAACATGCTGTCGTTCGCCAACAGTTACATGTTCAATTACCCGTGGATGCCGCTGGTGCCCACGCTGCCTATTTTGGTCTGCTCGCTAGCCATCAACTACATCGGTGATGGGCTCCGCGATGCCCTCGACCCGCGGGTGCAGAGCGAGGTCACCCGTGCCAAGCGCGATGCACTGCTCAAAGCGATACGTGATCGGAGTGCTGCTTCATGACCAGTCAACCACTCTTGTCGGTCAAAAATCTCAAGACGTATTTCTTTACCCCAGGCGGTGTGGTCCAAGCCGTCGACGATATCAGCTTCGACGTGCCGACGGGCACCACACTGGGCATCGTGGGTGAGTCAGGCAGTGGCAAAAGCGTGACATCGTTGTCGATTATGCGCCTGATTGGCGACCCGGGCGAAATCGTCGAGGGGAGCATTACCTTTGCGGGCATCGACTTGTTGTCGTTGTCCGAGGAGCAGATGCGCAGCTACCGCGGCAACCGCATCTCGATGATCTTCCAACAGCCGACCTCGTGCCTCAACCCGGTCTATACCGTCGGCAGTCAGATTACCGAGGCGCTGCAGATCCACCAGCACATGACCCTCGAGCAAGCCAAAGTGCGTACCGTCGAGCTGCTGAAATTGGTCCGTCTGCCCGACGCCGAACAACGGATGAACTCGTACCCGCACGAGATATCCGGCGGGCAGGCACAACGCATCATGATTGCCATGGCGCTCGCCTGCAACCCCGAACTGCTGATCGCCGACGAGCCGACTACGGCGCTGGACGTGACCATTCAAGCCCAGATCCTCGAGCTGATGCGTGAGTTGCGCAAAACCGTCAACACCTCGATTATGTTGATTACCCACGATTTGGGAGTCATCGCCGAGATGGCCGATCGCGTCATCGTGATGTACGCTGGTCAGATTGTCGAAAACGCCACCGTGCACGAACTCTTCGATGACCCGCTGCACCCCTACTCGCTCGCACTGCTCAACTCGATGCCCGTGTTGGGTGATGCCAGCAACCGCACCCTGCAGTCGATTGAGGGAACGGTGCCAATGATGATTGACCCACCGATCGGCTGCCGCTTTGCGGATCGTTGCGCCAAACGCCACGCCGCCTGCGACAAAGCACCACCGCTCGTGCAGCACCAGGGCCGGCAGGTTCGGTGTTGGTTGTATGCCACAGAGGGAGTACCTGCACGATGACCACACCACTGCTCGAGGTCAAGAACCTCGTCAAATACTTCCCTATTCGGACCGGTGTCTTGCGCCGTGTGACGGGGCAGGTCCGCGCCGTTGACGACGTATCGTTCACCATCAACAAGGGCGAGACCCTCGGCTTGGTGGGCGAATCCGGGTGCGGCAAGACAACGGTCAGTCGCACGTTGTTGCGCCTCATCCCCGCCACGTCCGGCCAGGTGTTGTTCGACGGGGCACCCGTGTTGTCGGCCAACCGCGCCCAACAAAAAGCGTTCCGACGCAAGATGCAAATCATCTTCCAAGACCCGTATGCGTCGCTGGATCCACGACGAACCGTGGCCGAGAGCATCGCGGAGGGGCTGGTCATCCACGGGGTTGGTACCCGCGACGAACAACAGGTCAAACTACAGGCCATCATGGAGAAGGTCGGGTTGTCGCCGTCACTGCTCGAACGCTTCCCCCACGAGTTTTCGGGCGGGCAACGGCAACGCATCGGCATCGCCCGGGCCCTCATCATGGAGCCCGAGCTGTTGGTGCTCGACGAGCCGGTATCGGCGCTCGATGTCAGCATCCAGGCACAAGTGCTCAATCTGCTCATCCAATTGCAGCGTGACCTGGGGTTGACGTACCTGTTTGTGGCACACAATCTGGCGGTGGTCGAGTATGTCTCGACCCGCATTGGGATTATGTATTTGGGCAAAATGGTCGAACTCGCACCCCGTGCCGATGTCTTTGCACGACCGTTCCACCCCTACACCAAAGCCCTCAAGGCGGCGGTACCCGTACCGCGCCCGACTGCCCATCGCGATCGTATCGTGCTCGAGGGAGATGTGCCCAGCCCGTCGAACCCACCCAGCGGCTGCCGGTTCCACCCGCGCTGTTGGATGGCGACAGACATCTGCAAAACCCACGAACCAGCCCTCGAAGAGAAAGCCCCCGGCCGTTGGGCCGCCTGCCACTTCTGGGACAAGGTGTAGCCGATGGGGCTGATGCGTCAGCAATACCAACAGACCAGCCGCTGGTTGTTCCGCACCCTCTTCGTCGTGTGGTGTTGGACAGCCATCGGTATCCCGTTGTGGTGTATTGCTGATTGCCAGCCGATGGCCCAGCCAGGCTCGGCACACTATGTCTGCTCGATGCTCCCGAACACCCCGGCAGATGGTCATACCCCGCGTATCAGCAACGAAACCTTGCACGCGTTGGCACTGATCGTGCTGAGCACAGCGCTCAGCGGCTGGCTGGGGTTGCAACGGGGCGCACGGGTGGGGCTGTCCAAACTCCATTTGCAATCAGCAATCGCACCGCCCGCCAGCCCGCCGCCAAAAACACTCCCCTCATTGATCTACATGCAGACCGTGTAATCGCATGATGGGCATCGCGTGATGCCCTGAGAGGGGATGTGTCGTGGCTTTGAAAAAGCTGATTGTCTACAATCGGTATCTGTCGTGGTTTTTTGCATTCGGCTACGTGTTGATTCATTACATCTATCCGCATCGACACGGCGAATCGTCTCTGGTGGCCGAGGGTCCGGATGTGCCCAAGATCTTTTTCATGACGAGTTTTATTTGGCTGGTTTTTCATGCGTATATCGCCGCCAAGATGCATGGTTGGCCACGTCTACCACCCAAAACATTGCGTGATGTGTATATTGTCGATGCCTGGTTGGTGCTGCTGATTACAACGCCGATTTTTTCGATTCCTGCGTTGGGTGCGAGGCAGCTGTTGATGGCGATTGCCTGGGTACCGTTGGCGATCCATTTGGCACTCAACGTGTGGTACACGTTTGCCCGCTCTCCGTGGCTGGTATTGCGCAGTGCCAATGCCCGCGTTGTGTTGATTATCCTGTGGTTGGCGGTGACCGCCGGTGCGGCGGTGCAGTCGTTCCCATTAGGTGACACGCACAATCACTGATTGGAAAGCTCAAAACCCCACCGCACGCCGATGCGTGTGATGGGGTTCGTTACGCGCGCACGATGCATGTTGCCCGCTGGCGTGTCGATACGCGTCTGCGCTGAAAACGCCGGTGCTCCCTTGCGGGGAGTGCCGGCGCCTTTTTTTCCATAAAAAACACCCTACCATACAAAAAACACCGGTACCCATGAGCGGGTACCGGCGTCGCGATAGTGCGGCTAGAGATGCAGTTGTGCGCTGACCTCGGTGGTCTGGGTGACCGGGCCAATCATGGTGAGGTGCAGGTTTTGAGGCTGCAAGACGCGCTGGGCGACGCGGGTAATGTCGGCCAGAGTGAGGACTTCGACCTCGCTGATGACGGCCTCGACGGGGATGATGCGGCCATAGCGGAGCATGTGCGAGCCAT
>CAIPUQ010000438.1 GCA_903868295.1 uncultured Roseiflexaceae bacterium | reverse complement strand
GCGACTGCCTGGCGCGCGCTCGGTACCAACCCGAACCCACTAGTGAAGCCGGCAGCCAGCACGATGACCAGCAGGGGCAGTGCGACCATCAGCAGACGGCTTTGCCAGGCGACCACACCGACGGTCGATGCAAAGACAACCAACCAGCCCATCGTCGCCCCGATCAGGAGTGCGCTCCAGATCCACCACATCCCAAGGCGTGGCGGGCGGGCCAGGCGCAACCCAACCCCGATAATCCCCGCCAGGACGACCGTCGTGCCGATGCCGTACCAAATGCCAGGCAATGGGATGGTCATCCAGCCATACAGCCCCCAGGCCGAGCGCAGCAGTTGCACCACTGCGTTGGACCAGCTGTCCGATTGCTGCCAGTCGATGCGTGTACCCGCAAACGTTTGACTGAACAGTTGCAGGCCGAACATATCACCATACAGCAGCTGGTTGCGCAGATACCACCAGCCTGCAACCAAGACCGTCACTGCAGAGCCGAGCACCATGGCCAACACCCGATGCGACCAGCGTTGCATGCGGAGCGCGGCGATGAGGATAACCGGCAGCAGGAGGATTGCGCTCTGTTTGGTCAGCAGCACTAACCCAAGCAGCGCCCCGACCCCCAGCAGGTCACGGATACGACGCGTGTCGACGACCAACACGAGGATTGCGGCGCTGAGGAACCCTAACAGCGCGTCGTTGCTCATGGTACTGCCGATAATGGCTGTTTGCGGGGTCAGCGCGAGCAACAACACCGCCACAAGCGCCGTCGCTGGGGTGCTGATGCGCAGGGCGAGGCGGTATACCAGCCAGGCAGTGGCGCTGACCAACAAGACCGACACGAGGCGCATCAGCCGCCACGCGAGAATAGTGCCCTGCCACGGCCAATACTCGCGACTGCCGTGCACGAGGGCCTGCGGGTCGTTGCCGCCGCGCCAGAGGAACTGCGGATTGATGGCCTGTGGCACCCACGTGGTGTGTTCGATGAACGGCGCACTAACGAGGGCAGCGAGCAGGTAGGCGAGTGGTGGTTGATGCCCCTCGCCGTCGACTTCGCTGACACACGGCGCAATGCATTGGATGGGAAGGCGTTGATTGACTACCACAAAGCGCACGTACTCCATGTGCGCCGGCTCGTCGGGAGCCTCGCCCAAGGGGTTGGTGAGCGCCAGCACCATGCTGTGGATCATGATCAACAGCACGATGATGCCGGCGGCGCGGGTTGTGGTAGTGCGTGTGTCCATTTAGATGAATTGCTGCAAAAAGCGTTCGTCGCCCGAGAAGAACCAACGGATATCGTCGATCCCATGGCGCAGCATGGTGATGCGCTCGGGGCCCATGCCAAAGGCAAAGCCGCTGTAGATCGCCGGGTCGTAGCCGCCGTTGCGGAGCACATCGGGGTGGACCATGCCGGCACCCGATACCTCGAGCCAACCGCTGTGTTTGCAGATCCGGCAGCCGGTGCCCCCACAAAGGATGCACTCGACGTCGAGTTCGACACTCGGTTCGGTGAATGGGAAGTAGCTGGGGCGGAAGCGCGTCTTGATGCCCGAACCATAGAGCCGCTCGGCGAAGCCGATGAGCGTCCCCTTGAGGTCCGAGAAGGTGATGTTGGTACCGACGGCGATGCCCTCGACCTGGTGGAACATCATCTCGTGGCGGGTGCTGACCTGCTCATAGCGAAAGCATTTGCCCGGCAGGATGACCCGCACCGGGTTGGGTGCATGGGCACGCATGGCGTGGATCTGGCCGGGCGAGGTGTGGGTGCGGAGCAGGACTTTTTCGGCGCCGGGGGGCGTCTCGATGTAGAACGTATCCCACATGTCGCGGGCTGGGTGGTCGGCGGGGATGTTGAGGAGCTCGAAGTTGAGCGTGTCGGTCTCGACCTCGGGGGACTCCCACACTTGGAAGCCCATCTCGGCGAAGATGTCGGTAATCATGCGCAAGACGCGGGTGCTGGGGTGCAACCGACCGACGGTGAGTGGCCGCCCGGGTAGGGTGACGTCGAGCGCTTCGCTGGCAAAGGCGTGCCCTTGGGCGGCGGCGTTGACCGTGGCTTCGCGGTCGGCGAGGGCTGCGTCGAGATTGGTGCGCACTGCATTGAAGCGCTGGCCAGCGGCGGGACGATCGGATGCAGCCAGGGTGCCGAGTTCGCGGCTGAGTTTGGCGATTTGCCCGGTTTTGCCCAGGTATTCGCTCTTCCAGGCGGACAGTGCATCGACGGTGGTGATGTCGTGCAACGCGGCCAGTGCAGCCGATTCGATGGCTGCGAGTTGGTCGATGATGCTCATAGAAACTCCGGCTAAAAGAACACAAAAAATCACGCACTCGTCAGGGACGATGCGTGGCTCGTGGTACCACCCTGTTTCGGCCGCGTGTGCGACCCTCAACCCGGATAACGGCGGGTACCGGTCTCGCCTACGCATCCGTAGAGTTCAGCAAGACAGCTCGGAAGGGAACTTCGGGTAGGTCGTGCGGTGTCGATTCGCAGTCAATGATCGACACTCCCTGGACGCCGTGACTACCGTACTCGCTTCGTCAGCGCTGTATTCTGAGAAAAGTATACCACGCCGCGGTGAACTGCTGCACGCTCAGGGGCGTGGAGCACCGGTGCGTTGGCGTTGGGCCTCGAAGAGGATGACGGTCGCAGCCATCGCTGCGTTG
>CAIPUQ010000437.1 GCA_903868295.1 uncultured Roseiflexaceae bacterium | reverse complement strand
TCACCGATGCCCAGTTGCGGACCCTGCGACTCTGGTGCGAACTGGGCGGACGATTGGTGATTGCCGGGCCGGCTGGTGCGCTGCTCAGCCCCATTGCACCGTTTGTCATCGACCCTACACTCCCTGCGGTCACCACGCTGGGGAGCGCCGCGGCACCGGCGTTGCCTAGCACGGTGCGCATCCCGGCGGTCCGTGCCCTACCCGATGCAACCCAGGTCCATGCCGGCAGTCCGTTGCTCTGGCAGCGTGCGGTTGGACGGGGGACGGTCTACCAGAGTGCATTGGCACTCGCCGATAGCGACGGCTGGAGCGGGCAATACTGGTACTGGCAGCCTGTTTTGGCGCCATCGACCTACACGTACATGGCGACCATTACCTTGCCGTCGACCAACAGTGTCTTTGACCCATTGATGACCAGTCTGACCGTCGCTTCTGTCCAACAGCCCACACCGTGGCTGCTCTTTTTGATTGCGTTGGTGTATATCGGCATCATTGGTCCGGTCACCTACCTCATCCTGAAGCGCAGGAACCAACTCGATGCGGCCTGGGTTACCATCCCGGCAACGGCGGTGGTGTACGCCCTGCTCATCATCGGTTCGGTGTATCTGTCGCGGGGCACAACGCCGCAGGTTTACGGCTTGCGCATCGTGCAGCAAACAGCCGACAGTCAAGACGGGTACGCCACTACCACCAGCGGTGTGTATGCGCCGTTCCGGACAACCTTTGTCGCCCAAGCGACAGGGGTGACCAGCATGCAAAAACTCTCGTTCACCTCGGATACCGTCGCGGTCACCAGCGATGGCACCGACACGAGCACACTCAACCTCGCTGCCGATGTCGGCTCGATGCAGTTCGTCACCACCAGTGAGTACGTACCGGCGCCGCTCAGCGTCAGCACGGCGCTCAAGACCACGCCTGACCTGTTGCACGGGACCATCCGTATTGCAGGGCAACCGCTGAGCGATGCCTACCTCCAGATCGGCAGCTTCGCACAGCCACTCGGGACCATCACCCCGGGAGTCGATGTGCCCATTGCAATTACCCAAGACAGCCCGTCGTTCCCCTGCGACATCCCCAGCCCAGCAGGCCATATGGTCAGCATGCAAGCCGTCTACGAGCGCATCACGGGGCCGTGCGGCGCAGTCAATCAGCCCCTCGAACGGCGCGCAGTCCTCTATGGCTGGACGCCGGTCAGTGGGAACATGCCAGACATCAGCGGCCTCCCCTATGCCGACCAGCGTCAGCTCGTCGTCGTGACCATCGTTCTGCCGTGAACGCACAGCCGCTCCACACCCTTCTGGCAGAGCACCCTTCCCTGCAGAATGCCCAGCGCATCGTCGTGGCGGTATCCGGCGGCCCCGACTCGCTGGTGCTCTTGCATGCGTTATGTCAGACGCGCCACGCACCAGCGCTGGCGGTTTTTCACCTCGACCATGGCCTGCGCGGCGCCGAGTC
Source organism: uncultured Roseiflexaceae bacterium (assembly GCA_903868295.1). Classification (GTDB taxonomy): domain Bacteria; phylum Chloroflexota; class Chloroflexia; order Chloroflexales; family Roseiflexaceae; genus UBA965. The sequence continues at coordinate 3,721 of CAIPUQ010000437.1, read as the reverse complement.
CGCCGCCGATGCGACGTATGTGCGCGCCTGTTGCGCAGCATGGAACATCCCCTGCCGTACCGAACAGGCCGACATCCCGCGCGAAGCGCCCGACCACCCCAATCTGAGCGAGGCCGCGCGTGTTGTCCGCTACCGCCGCCTCGCACACTACGCCGCCGCGTGCGACGCCGATGTGGTGTTGGTTGCTCATACCCGCGACGACCAAGCCGAGACCGTGCTGATGCGATTGCTCCGCGGCAGTGGGGTCCGTGGGTTAGCCGGCATGGCCCGTTCCGTCCCCTGGCAGGCCTGGGCAGCTGGGGTGAACGGCGGGCGGGCTGCCCTCGTTCGCCCCCTGTTGGACATCGATCGCAGCGTCATCGACGCCTATGTCACGGCAATGGAGTTGACGCCGCGGAGCGATCCGTCCAACACCAAACAGACGTCGTTCCGCGTGCGGGTGCGTACCCAGCATCTGCCCGCGCTCCGCGCTGAACAACCCCAACTCAATCGAATACTGACCAACACAGCCCAGCACCTGCGCGACGCCGACGCGTTCATCGAAGCAGCCCTCGACGACGTCTGGCCACACCTGGTCGACACGACGCCCGGCAGCCCGACGATCGACCGTGCGGTTTACGCTACCCTGCATCGTGCGCTCCAAACCGCTGCCCTGCGGCGCCTCATGCAAACGTGCCTGGGCAGCCTGCGCGGCATCGACGACGAACACATCGCGGTGTTGCACGATGCAGTACAGACCCATTCCCTGCCCAAAACACCCCTGCCCCAACACCTCATCCTCCAGTGGGATGGCAATCGTGCCCGTTTGCAGCGGCGCGGCACGCTGGTCCTATCGCCCTACGCACACACGGGTGCGCCGTGTGCAATCCAACCGGGTGCGTCCATTGCACTCGCCGCTGCACAGGTGATCTGCACCAACGCCGATACACCGACCACACCATCACCATGGGCAGTCACCCTACGTGCAGACCAACCCTACCTGCTACGCACACGTCTACCCGGCGATGTGATTGGGATCGGCCACGGCAAGCACCGGCGCATCCAAGATGTCCTGGTCGACGCCAAAATCCCGGCGCATCAACGCGCCACCTGGCCACTCGTCTGTAGCGGCGCAACGGTCGTCTGGGTCGTCGGCGTCAGGGTCGATCCGGACGCCTGCGCAGCGGGAGGATACCGGTTTGCAGTGAGCGGTTTATGAGCGGGGATTTTATTGAGCGGGGTTCGGATTGCGCGCATTGAGCGGGGTTTTGGATTATTGAGCAGGGTTTCGGATTGCGCGCATTGAGCGGGGTTTATTGCAATAAACCCCGCCCGAAAAACCTACGCAGCTCCGCTGCGCGACTTCTGATAACTGATAACTGATAACTGCCTTCTCCCCTAATCTGGGGTACAATATCCAGAATCTTAGACAAGGTGAGTCATGCATAACGACATCGCGCACGTCCTCTTGAGTGAAGAGCAGCTCAAAACCCGCATCGCCGAACTAGGCGAACTCATCACCAACGATTACCGCGGCCGCACCGACATTGTCCTTATCGGCGTCCTCAAAGGTTGTACCGTCTTTATGGTCGACCTGGCGCGTACCATCAATTTACCCTTGGCCATCGACTTCATCGCGACATCGAGCTACGGCAGCGGTACCCACTCGACAGGCGTGGTGCGGCTCCTCAAAGATCTCGATATGGACATTGCCGGCAAGCACGTCATCATCGTCGAAGACATCATCGACAGTGGTTTGACCTTGGCCTACCTGCACGCCCAATTCTCGAAGCGCGAGCCGGCCAGCATGCGCATCTGTACCCTGCTCAACAAACCCGCCCGACGCGACCCGACGGTGACGCTCAGCGTCGACTACCTCGGCTTCGATATCCCCAACGAGTTTGTGGTGGGGTATGGGCTCGATTATGCCGAACACTACCGTAACCTACCGTACATCGGGGTCCTCAAACCTGAGATTTACACCCACGAATAGACCCTGCGCGTCCCACCGCTCCTGCCGACCACAGGAGCGGTGGTTTTTGTTGTCTCTTTCGCGTGTTAGAGTTGCATAAGAGTCACCATTTCGCTACATTTTGTGCTTGCCCTGTGAAAAATTGCAGTGATATAATTACAGGGCTACGAACTGTAGCGTGTTCCCCTGCAACCCCACGGAGCACACCATCCACGGAGTGCCATCTCCTAGATTGAGAAGAGATATGGGCGAAAATCGCTGGCTCAAGAACAGTTTCGTCTACCTCATCATCCTCGTCGCTGCGCTCGCGCTGTTCTTCAACTACTTCAGCAGTGCACAGACCGTCACCGAAGAAAAGGGTATCTACACGGTACTTGCCGATGCCAAAGCCGGTTTAATCAAACAAATCGACGTACAGGCCGGTAGCAGTGATATCCTTGTCACCTATAAAGACTCATCTTCGGGGACACCTCGTGTCGTGCGTTCACGGATTGAATCCCGCGACAGCATCACCACATTGTTGGTGCAAAGCGGGGTGCCACTCAACACCGTCGACCTCAAAATCGGCGCTGCACCAGCCTGGGGCGGCCTCTTCAGCATCATCTCGGTGCTCTTACCCGTGATTTTGATGATCGGCTTTTTTGTCTTCTTCATGCGACAGGCCCAGGGCTCCAACAACCAAGCCATGTCATTCGGCAAGAGCCGCGCCAAGATGTTTTCGGGTGACAAACCCAGCGTGACATTTGCAGACGTCGCCGGCCAAGAAGAAGCCAAGCAGGATTTGAGCGAAATTGTCGAATTCCTCAAATTCCCCGACAAATTCTCGGCCCTCGGCGCCCGCATTCCCCGTGGTGTGCTGATGGTCGGCCCTCCGGGAACCGGCAAAACCCTGCTGTCACGCGCCGTCGCCGGCGAAGCGGGTGTACCGTTCTTCTCGATTTCGGGTTCTGAATTCGTCGAAATGTTCGTCGGCGTCGGTGCGAGCCGTGTCCGCGACCTGTTCGACCAGGCCAAGCGCAATGCCCCCTGTATTATCTTCATCGACGAAATCGACGCTGTCGGTCGTCAACGTGGCGCCGGGCTCGGCGGATCACATGACGAGCGCGAACAGACCCTCAACCAGATCCTGGTCGAGATGGACGGCTTCGATTCCAACACCAATATCATCGTCATCGCCGCAACGAACCGTCCCGACGTGCTCGACCCAGCCTTGGTCCGCCCAGGCCGCTTCGATCGTCAGGTTATCCTCGACGCTCCCGACCTCAAGGGCCGTATCGCGGTCCTCGGCGTCCACACCAAGGGCAAACCCCTCGGTGACGATGTCGATTTGTCGGTGGTTGCCAAGTTGACCCCCGGCTTCTCGGGTGCTGACCTTGCCAATGCCGTCAACGAAGCTGCCATCCTGGCAGCCCGTCGCTCCAAGAAGCAAATCAGCCAGCTCGAATTGACTGACGCCGTCGAACGCGTCGCCCTCGGTGGTCCAGAACGACGCAGTCGTGTGATGACCGACCGCGAAAAGCTGTTGGTCGCCTACCACGAAGCCGGTCACGCCATCGCCGCAGCCGGGATGACCAAATCCCACGCCGTCCAAAAAGTCACCATCATCCCCCGTGGACGCGCCGGCGGCTATACCCTGTTCTTGCCCGAAGAAGACAGCCTGCGCTACACCACTGCATCGCAGTTCAACGCCCAGCTCGTGTCGGCTCTTGGTGGTCGCGTCGCCGAAGAAATCATCTTTGGCATCGAAGAAGTCACCACTGGCGCATCGGG
>CAIPUQ010000436.1 GCA_903868295.1 uncultured Roseiflexaceae bacterium | reverse complement strand
GTCACCGATTTGGCAGCACATGCACCCGATGCCGTGCTGCCCGATTTGTCCGACCTCGCAGCGGTCATCGCCGCTATCGGCTAGTACCGCTGCCTGAGCAGTTCTCCCCACGCCGTCATGCCGGTGATGAGCTTCGATTCGGATTGTGCCGAGAAGTTCACCCGGGCGTGATGGTGTTCTTCGTTGAGCGGAAAGAACGTCGCGCCCGGCACATACGCCACCCGTGCCTGCGGCAACACCACGTCTCGCATGAACTGCGCCGTGTCGAATCCCGGTCTAAAGCTTACCCACGTAAACAGCCCACCCTGCGGGATGGTATACGTCACGTCCGCTGGGAACGTCTCGCGGATGGTCTGCACCATCAGATCACGCTTGCGCCGGTATGCCGTCCGCAACCCAGCAATGTGCCCATCAAGATCATAATCACGCATAAACAACGTCACAATGGCCATATTCAATGTGCTACATTGCGTGTCGGCTGCGAGCTTGAGGAGCGTCAGCTTGTCGATCAGCGGCTTGGCTGCCACCGCCCAGCCCAACCGTAGCCCTGGGGCCAGAATTTTCGAAAAACTGCCCAAATACAACACTCGCCCCTCGCTGTCGAGACTCCGCAACGTCGGCAGGGATTCACCCTCGAAGCGGATTTCGCGGTATGGGGTGTCTTCGATAATCATCACATCAAAGCGATTGGCCAGCTCGATCAAGCGTTTGCGCCGCGGGAGGCTCATGGTCACACCCATCGGATTATGAAAATCCGGAATCGTATAGATGAACTTCGCACCGGGATATTGGAGCAATGTCGACTCGAGCACGTCCATGTCCATACCGTCGTTGTCGATAGGCACAACGGCATACTGCGGTTCGTATGGATTAAATGCCAGTAATCCACCCAAAAACGTCGGATTTTCGGTAATTACGACATCGCCTTTGTCGAGGTACAGCTTGGCAATCAGGTCCAGCCCCTGTTGTCCGCCGTGCAAAATCAACACCTCGTCGGCATCGGTCGGCGTCCCTTGCCCATGCATACGCCCCGCCACCAACGCCCGTAGCTCGTGTGGCCCGTTCGAGACGCTGTACTGCAAGTTGACAGCACCGTTTTCGACGATCGACGCAGTGGCAATCGCGACCAACTCTTCGTAGGGGAACAGCGCCGCGTCTGGGTAGCCACCGCCAAACGATATTACATCCGGCGCAGCCCCGAGCGCCAACAATTCGCGGATAGCCGAGGGTTTCACCCGTTCCATACGCTGTGCAAATCGTGTCGTCACATGCATTCCTCTCGTCGTCAAGCTCCGACCCGCGGACTCACTCCCCCAGAACGCCTGCCTGGTCGGCTTTCGCCAACACCGCCGTGATAGTCTCGACGAGCTTGCGCGCCGACGCAACGTCCAACTCGACCGCTACCCGCGCACCGGGCCCGAGTGATTCGTTCACAAAGTCGATATTCAGCGCATGGTCAAACGGCGCCTCGAACGGATGGTCATACGACACATTCGCCTCACGCAGTACGAACCAGCCGTTGCCCGCTTTGCCCGTGCCCGCAATGGTAATCTGGGTTGCAATCATCGTGCACATGTCTGTTCCTTTGGGTGATGCGAACGCACTGCTTAGGCACGGACGTATTGATCCAAAAACGCCCAGATTTTCTTCCAACCATCCATCGTCTGTGTCTGTCGATAGGCCGGACGGTCATAGTAAAAAAATCCATGCCCGGCTTCTGCGTACATGTGGAAATCATACGTTTTGCCATGATTTTTCAACGCCTGCTCCAAAACTCCCACCTGGGCCGGCGTCGGGCTGCTATCCTCGGCCCCAAAAATGCCCAATACCGGGCACTCCAAGCCGGCCGTGTAGTCCACCGGCGCCACTGGCTGATTGGCGGTCAACTCGTGCGGCTCCATGGTCACCCGACCTCCCCAGCAGTCGATCAGCGCCGCGAAGCCCGGTGTGCGGGCAGCAGCCAGATACGCATAGCGTGCCCCAGAGCAGGTGCCAAATACCGCCACTTTGCCGGTGCAGTGGGACAGCGCCCGCACAAACGCCAGCATACCCGCGACGTCGCCCACCACCTGGTCATCGGGCACCCCGCCGGCAGCCCGTACCATGGCCGCGACATCCTCGGGGATCCCATGCCCGGCCCGGTGATACAAATTGGGCGAGACAGCGATGAAGCC
>CAIPUQ010000435.1 GCA_903868295.1 uncultured Roseiflexaceae bacterium | reverse complement strand
CTTTGTCGATACCACACTGCGGCGGATGTTCGGCTGGATCCTCGCCGTCCCGTTGATTTTTTGGGCGGTCATGCTCATCGATTTCTTGGGATTTTCGATCGGTACCGTGATATGGTACGGCCCCCAACTGCTCAATGCTCCCTGGTGGGCCTGGGCGTTCATCCCCGACTGCCCGTTGGCGGCGTTGTATGGGATGATCGCGTACTATCAGTTCCGTTCCCAAAAGAAGCCGAACTGGTTGGCTCCCCTCGCTGCGGTCTCGTGTATCAAGTACGGCATCTGGACAGTGCTGTTTTGGGGCACAAAATGGGCTGCCACGGGCGAATATCTGCCCATCGAAATCGGCTTGGTCGTGGTCCATCTGGCATTGGCTGGCCAAGGTATCCTGTTGCTGCCGTCGTTCACCCAAATCCGTCTCCGCACGCGTCTGCTCGCCATTGGCTGGCTAATGGCATCGGTCGTCGTGGATTATGGCTATGGTCACCATCCTGCGTTAGTCGCCCCGGTCACCCCGACACAGGCAGGGACGTGGGCTGCAGTATTGACGACCCTATTGGCAGTGCTCGTCGCGGTGGTCTACCCGCGGGTACCGCTCAGCGAAGCCACGGCTCGATCAGACGCACGGTCATAGCGCTACAGTCGATTTGCATGCGCACGCCGAGCGGCAGAATCCGCTGTGGTTCGGTGTGGCCGACGTCGAAGTTGGTGATAATAGGCAGCTGCTCGAGCCCGAATTCGGCATGTACAACGCGCAACACCGCTGCGTCGAGGGCGAGTTGCTCGCTCAGCGTGTAATCGCGTGGGCGCCCGATAATCAATGCCGATATATCGCGCAATGCCCCCATTAGCCCATAATTTCGTAACCAACGGGTCACCTGTAGGATGGATGGTTTTTCTTCGGATGTCTCGAGGAACAGCACTTTGCCATGCCAGAACGACGGTTGTGGCCAAAACGCGGTACCTTTGAGGAACTCGAGGACTTCGATACACCCCCCATACAACTGGCCCGTCACCACGCCGCTCCCCTGCAAAAACTGCCACCCGCGACTGTACTGCGTATCGGCCAATGCATTGGGTTGCGATTGGTCCTCCCAATTGCGATACCCCTGTGCGTAGTGTGGCGCTGGTTCATACGTGTAACTATCGTGTTTGCCAAATAGCATGGTGTGGACATGACTGCGGGTCGCAGCGGATTGGCTTGCGTGTTGGGCAATCCCCGCCATGACACTGGGTCCATGGAACGTCACAATGCCCAACTGATGGATAGCCGTCAACAACGTGGTGGTGTCGGAGTAGCCCATCAAGATTTTGGGGTTGCGGCTGATCCGCTGCGTATCGAGATACGGCAGTATGCGCATACTGTCGTCGCCACCGATGCTCGCAAAGACCGCCGCGATCGTGTCGTCGCCAAACGCATTGTTGATGTCGGTCGCCCGTAGCACCGGATTGGCGCGCAGATCACGATCGGCCATGCGGGTGCTCGGGTACTCGCGCACACGCAATCCCCAGCCACGCAACACGGCCACACCCTGGTCATAAATATGTGGGAACGCCTGTGGTCCCCCCCACGAAGGCGAGACTACCGCCACCGTGTCGCCGGGGATCAGCGCACGTGGCCGCCGATAGTGCATCGTCATGTGGTCCTCCTGCATGGATAGTGAAAGGCCCCGTACAGCCGCATGTGGTGCGAGTGTCCGAGGCCTTTGCGTGTGGCGGGAAGGGAGAGATTCGAACTCTCGAGGGCTTGCACCCTACTCGTTTTCGAGACGAGGACGTTCAACCACTCCGCCACCTTCCCGAGGGATTTAAAAAACGGATGACGCTTGGCATCATCCGCCTTTTTGAACTGGTGACCCTGGCGCGACTCGAACGCGCGACCTCTTCCTCCGCAGGGAAGCGCTCTAATCCACTGAGCTACAGAGTCACAACACAAGTAAATATAGCACCGTGCAGAACAAAATGCAAATGTGCACGCAAATTTGGTCTACGCACCCAAAAATGCCCACACGAGCCAGCTGATGCGCGTTGTAATCAATTCGTAGGATGCAAGGGTTGGGCGTGGGATGCCTATGTGCTAGTATTTGAGTCATACACGCCATGACGAGACCGGACAACACTCCACTATGCCACATATCCCCGCGATAACATACATATACGACATGCCGGCTGACCACATCGATGGATTCTGGAACGAATCACTCATCGCAGAGCTCGTACACCACCGGATCCGCATCTGTATGACCATCCGCGATACCAGTGCAGCCCGATCTGCACTCATTCAACGCCTCAACGCGGCTACCGTCCCCGTCGTTGCATGGCTGGTGCGCGACGAACTCGACGTGATGCGTGATTACCGCATGGATGACGCCAACGATTTGCATGCCCGCTACCGCGAAGTGATGCGCTGGTCCGCGTCCCACGGGTTATGCTGGGACGCACTCGGTATCGACATCAGCGCAGACGTGCGTGATACCGTTCGCTTCGGCGATAACCCGGCACTCGACGTCAACACCTTTCTCAAGCGCATTACCAACCGCTGGCACATCGATGCGGCGACCACCAGCTACCAAAACCTGTTGTCGCTCATCCGGGCCGATGGCCATCGCGTCGAAAGCTACGAAATCCCCTTTGTCCGCGACGACCGCGTCAGTGGCTCGACGTTGGCACGGCGCCTGTTGGGTCTGCCTGCCATCGCCGCAGACATGGTCGTGGTGCGACTCTACAGCAGTCATGCACGACCGTACGGTCCTGGTTTGATCGCTGCCTATGCCCCCGAATGTGCCGTTGTCGCGATCGGTGACGTCGACAGCGACGGTACGAATCAGCCCATGAGTGAACACGAACTGTGGCGCGATCTGCAGCATGTGTCGGCCTGCGGGGTCGCACATGTGTACATCGCCGGGTTCCCTGCCATCGTCGCACACGGGTGGCACCCAGCAATTTTGGCAGGAGGGTGGGTCAAACGGACGCTCCCACCCGCCGAAGAAGTCCATCATCAGATAGCCCGGATGCGTGCAGGCGTGCGTGCGTTGCTCTGGGCGGGTGCGCGTCCCACCGTGCTGTTACCGCTGTTGATCCCCGTTCTCATGTTGGTACGTCGCATGGTTCGTAATCACGATGTCGTATCCGATGCCGCTGATTCGGGGAGCAACGCTCGGTGAACATCAGTACGCTCCACACCGTTTGGGACATTCCGACTCCCTGGGATTTCGACATGCTGGCGAGTCGCTCGCACAACCATTTGGCGTTGGTACGCGCTGCTGACGACCAAGAGTATGTATTGTGCACCTACGCCAGTAGCGACCCAGCCCCTGTGCAATACGTGCAAACCATCTTGCATCAGATTGACCCACATGCACTGCCCTTTCGCATCCCCACTGCCGTAGCGACCCGCACCGGCGGCTACGTGCACACCCATGACGACGGCTATCGGGTCTGGGTGGCCTCACTGACCCCGCTCCTCAACGGCGATCACCCCTCGCCCGAAGACACGGCAGCCGCCACGCGTGCCGGGATGGCACTCGGGTTGATCAATCAACATTTCGCGCAGGTGCGTCTGCCAGTCCAACCATGCCCGACCCCGCCGTTTGCTGCATTGACGCAGATCCATCCGGCCATCACCAATCCCGAGATGAACGTCCATGTCGCGCCGTTGTCGGTCGACCGTGTGGTCAAACTGATGGAGGTGGTTGAACAGTGCCAGGCGTTCGCCACCCGCACCGCACAGCTCCCGCAACAACTCATCCATGGCGACTACACACCGACCAACGTCCTGTGTAGCGACGACGCGGTCACTGCCGTCCTCGACTTCGAGCGCGTCCATCTCGATGCCCGCATCTACGACCTTGCGATTGCCCTGTCGTCGTGGTGCACGTTCGACGATACCTATGACCGCAGGGTCTGGCGGGCGCTCGGCAGCGGCTACAGCCGGGTAATCGGCCTAGACCCGTTCGAACGCGATGCCCTCCTCGATGCGCTCCGCATGGTCCGTTTGCATCGTTTGCTGCGGACCCTGGGCGAATACCAAGCAGGGACGGTGACCAAGGTCCACGTCGAACGTGCCGCTGCAGCCCTGCTCGCCTACGAGTCGTGGCGCAAACGGCGCAGTGAAGAAGCACGCTTTGATATCCAAAGTTGGTCCATATGATCAGACACCCGCTTGCACACCCCGCCCGCAGTGCGTTTTTGCGTGCCATGGCACCACCGGCCCCCGACATCCTCGAGG
>CAIPUQ010000434.1 GCA_903868295.1 uncultured Roseiflexaceae bacterium | reverse complement strand
TCCATCGCGGGTACACGCTGGACCGACCGCTACAAAGATATCCTCTGGCAGAGCCGAGTCCCCGCCACCGCTACTCTTGTGGCAGCCTGTGCACTGCTCGATACGCCACCGCACACGCTGATTTCTTCATCAGGGAGCGCATATTACGGCTTTCGTGGTCATGCATTCCCTGTCACCGAAGACTCGCCGGCTGGCGACGACTATCTCGCCCGATTGTGTGTCGCGTGGGAATCTGCCGCACTCGCCGCCGAACAACTCGGCATGCGAGTCGCCATTGTGCGCACGAGTGTGGTCCTTGATGCGCACGACGGTGCACTGCCGCTGATGGCATTGCCGTTCCGTCTATGGGTCGGCGGTCGTGTCGGCTCTGGCACACAACCCATCGCGTGGATCCATCGGGATGATTTGGTCAGCCTCATGCTCTATCTCATAGACCAGCCATCTGCACGCGGGGCCTACAATGCGGTTGCACCCGAATGCGTCGACAACGCGACATTCAGTGCTGCATTGGCTCACACGCTACACCGGCCGAATTGGCTGCCGGTACCAGCGTTTGTCCTCCAGTTGCTATTTGGCGAAATGGCCGACGCGCTCCTCCTCAATGGCCAATCTATGCAATCAAAGCGCATTCATTCTGCTGACATCGGATATCGCTACGGCTCACTCATTCCAGCCTTACAAAACCTGTGGGAGCGCCCTGCATGAATCGAATATTCTGGTTTTGCTGTGTCATGGTTGCCTTCCTGAGTGCGTGTTCCACCCGGTTCGAAGCAGATCTCGGACCCAACACCCAGATCCGTTGGGGCAGCACCCCGAGTGCGGTTCCCACGACGTATCGTCGCGATTTGCCGGTGACCCCGTTCCCCACCCGTGCAGCCATTGCTACACGGAGCGACGCCCAAAACGCAACGATTGCGGCACTCGAAGCCGAGATCATGGATCTCTATGCCCAAAGTGTTCCAGCAGTCGTCAGTATCGAGCTCCCTTTTGTACACCCGACCGTCGACGGGATGAGCTCGCCGCATTCGTTCATGTTGTCACAAGGCAGTGGGTTTTTGTATAACGACCAAGGTCACATCGTCACCAACGCACATGTCGTTGCACAGGCAGACGTCTACCAGATACGACTCGGTGCATCGAGTGTCATCAGTGCGACGGTCATTGGGCGCGATACCGAACACGACATCGCGGTGCTGGCGCTGGATACCCCAGCGCCGATTGGACCGCTTTCGATGAGCACACGAACCCCCGCCACAGGGATGTGGATTATGACAATAGGCAGCCCGTATGGGCTCCACGATAGTATGACGCTTGGCACAATCAGTGCAACCAACCGCGAGCTTTCGACCGATTCGACCACCCTTACGGGTATGATTCAGGTCGATGCTGTCTTGAATCCCGGGAGTTCTGGCGGTGTCCTCATTGACCGTACTGGTGCCGTCATCGGGCTCACCACCGCAATCCAAAGCAGTACGGGAAGCTTCGAAGGAATTGGCTATGCCATCCCAGCGAATGCGATCATCGAACATGCCGACGCGCTGATTGCTACAGCCATGCAGGACCGCACTCCATAGCAGTCACTCCCAGCGGGATGTCATATGCAACGCTTGCCCGAGAATGACTTTGTAAAGCGAACCTGGCATCCAATACGACCCGAACTGTGACAGATGATCGGTCACCCACTGCGTATCGAGTACCAAAAATCCATTCCGGCGCAGTCGTCCAACCAAATCAACCAACGCGACCTTGCTTGCATCGCGATCACGACTAAACATGCTTTCACCGGCAAATAACCCGCCCAATGCAACGCCATAGAGTCCGCCGACCAAAACCCCGTCACGCCATGTCTCGATGCTGTGTGCATACCCCATGGCATGGAGCTCGCAGTAGACGTCGATAAAGTGGTCACTAATCCAGCTCGTCGGCGCATCGGGGCGAGGCTCGGCACATGCACGCATAACCTCGCGAAATGCCGTATCGCAGGTGGTGGTGTATTTGCCGGACCGGATCGTCCGCGCTAACCGGGCAGGAATGTGGAACCGGTCATCGAGCGGGATGATGCCGCGGGGATTCGGGCTGTACCACTCCAAAACCCCCGCATTATCCATTGGGAAGATGCCTTTGGAATACGCCCGAAGCAGCATTTCGACGGATAGTGTCGTCATGGTCGTTTTTTCCTTGTCTCTCCTCTTATTATGCGCTTGTTTTGATCGTCATGCATCTGCGAGTCACCCAAGCTCCATGCTATAATGAATAAGGTTTTGCGCATATCAATGCGTTAAAATACAGTTGCACAGTCCCTCGTTCCCATAGGAGCAACCGATGCAGCACGCCCGAGCACTGTTGCGCCACCTCAGTCGACTCTGGATCATCGTGCTCCGCACGATACTCATCATGATGTTCACACTGACCAGCGTGGCAGGAGTGGCGTTCCAATGGTATGCACAGTCACTGTCGATTGTTGGGCAGTCGGGGTCCTTTGGTCAGGGTATCGGCCTTCAAGAACCCATACGAATTACATTTTCACACGCGATGGACGAAGCACGTGTCGCCGAAGGGCTCGATGTCACGCCCAGGACCCAAGTTGATTTACGCTGGAATACCCAAAGCACCCAGCTTTCTATTGTCCCACGTACCAGTTGGTTCAGTGATACCTCATACACCATCCGGTTATCGGCGATTGCACGGAGCGCAACGTTTCAGCCCATTGAACCATGGAACATGCAGTTCACTACCCGTGCAGTCCTGCGCGTGACACAGTTTTTACCGGCTACCATGAGTACCAATGTGCCCCGTGAGAGTATTGCGGTGGTACGCTTCAACCAACAAATGGTCGCCCAAAGTGCCCTCCATTTCCCTCTGAACACCCCGGTATTGCAGATCTCTCCGCCGATTACGCATACCCAAGAATGGCTAGACACCACGACGGTAGCGCTCCGAAGCACCGTCTACGAACCGAACCAACAGTATCGCATTACCGTACCGGCGACGACCCGCGACAGTGCCGGCAGACAGCTCGGAACAGACGTTTCAAATACATTTACCATCAGCGCAGATCAGGTCATCTCGGTCACGCCACCAGACGGGGCCACTAACATCGGGGGCGCGACCCCAGTGGTGATGACTGTTACCGGGACGTTCGATAGCGCAGCACTCCGCGCTGCCGTACGTGTCGAACCAGCAACCGACATTACCGTCAATGTAGAACCCCGTAGTGCTGACACAACGCTGCTGACCATTCGTCCCGTCGAACGATGGGCCTACGCAACCAGGTATCGTGTCGATATCGTCGCACTGGGTCCGCAACAATTCACCGCGCAGACGCAATTTCAGACGGCACCCGAGCTTATGCTGGTCGCACAGTCACCCCCGAACGGACAACCGTTGCAAGCACAACGTGATCTCCGCTTTGTGTTCAATGCCCCGCTCGATGCGACTACCATTACCAAGGCGATTCATTTTTCGCCCGAGCCCATACGCCCTGCCCAAATCGAATCAACCGGCAACGACATTCGCATCCGTGGGGTATGGGCATCGCAGACTGCGCCGGTCTTGCGCATCGATACGACCTTGCGCAGTACAGCCGGCAACCTGCTACCCACAGACATCATTCAGACGTTTGCCATTGATCCACGTTCGTCGGTGTTGTCTCTCGCAGGCGAACCCGCACAAATCGTCGATGTCTCGGCCACCCAAAATCTCCGCATCACCATGGCCCCACATAGCAACGCAACGCTTACCCTGACGACGCTCAACACTGCAACCTATGCACGGGTCCGAGCACTCGCTCCCGAAGAATTTGTGGCATATGATCCCATTCGCTACGGCATCCGTCCGTTCGCGACGATTCCCCTTACCACTGAACTCGATTCTGCGGTCAATCTTGATCTTGTGCGCATCCTCCCGACGACGCTTTCGAGCCGTGTGATATTGGCCCGAATTAGTGATAACAAAGGGTCGCAAGACACGCGCTTCATCCGCGTCCTCCCAGCCACGCTCTACACCGTGACTCTCGGTTCGACACTGGTCGCAGGTATACCGCTCACCAGCGACGGTCCGCCCGCGACCTTTGCGGTCTATCAAAACGGTAGCTCCGTCGCCACAGGAACTGCCGATGAACGTGGCATTTGGTCTACTGATGCGATCAAATCTGGTACACCTGCGCTCATTTTTGCAGAGGGGACACCCTACGACGTCTCAGAACAATCCATTGCAATACGCACCCAACAGTCGCCACTATTGACACTGCTGGCTGCACAGCATACCCTCTCTGCAGGGTCGGAACTTCCGATTGCGTGTGCACGAAGCACTGCAACAGCCCCGCTCGCAGGAACGGTCGCCCTCACGACACAACCCGGCAGAGTGTTACGGGCACGGCCAATCTTGTGGAACACCAACCAACGCATAGCTACAACAACCCTCAGAATCCCCGACGATACACCCCCCGGAGCGGCTACGCTGAGCTGCACAACCGATTCGGGACGAATCGTTTCGCACGTGCTTATCCTTCCCGACCAAACACGCACTGCCACACTGACACGCACCAATACAGACGTATCAACCATCATACGGGTCACCGATGTCGGTCAACGACCCATCGCTGGTGCGTTTGTCTATTGGCGCGATGCAGATTCGTATCGTTCCACACGTACCGATACGAGTGGACGTGCAGAAATCCCCGACACCGTTGCAACACATACACTCACAATTATGACTAGTCAGGTACGCTTCGTTGTTCCGGACAATACGGACACGCAGCTGTCAATTAATCCGCTGGCACAGTGGTACGAGCCAGATGTTCCTTTCTCGATCAGTGTCCGATTGGGGCATGATGGCTTGACCAACCCCAACTCATCCATCGAACTCAGCATCCACACATCACGTGGTACCGTACATCAGATCCGCACCCTGCAAATAGACGAACAAGGCAATGCGACGACAGACCTCGCATTGCCGCTGGGCACCTGGCGCCTCACCGCCCGTGCGGGCACGTCGACCGCACGAGCCACAGTCAATGTGGGCGTCCTCCCCCCGTCACAAACAATACAAGCGCAACAGACAGCATATGATCGTACAGAACCCGTGCGGTGGCTGACGACCACCAGTGATGCACCGCGATTGCTTCTTGCCACGCTTCGCGATGATGGATTACAAAGCACCTGGATCGATGGCGCACCGACTGGCATCATCGCCAGTGATCCGATAACCGACTCCACGACGATCCAGTCAGCCTACGCGACGACTGCAGTGTCGTACCGTAGCGATGCTACCCCCATCTTTGATCGCGCTTGCACGACTGCTACCGCGCAGGCCAACTGGGACAAGACCGTTGGCATAGGGGTGGAACTCAACGCTCCCCCTGACAGCACTATTTCAATGGCACTCACTGATGCAACCGGTGCCCTCATCGAGTGGCGCACAAATATGCGTGTACCTGAAGCGGGTGTCCTACAAGTGCCATTCTCCGTACCTCTGCCTGCATCTTCGGTCACCGTTCGAACCCTGATTGCACATCCCTGGTGTCAACGCACCCTCACACAAAATTTCATGCTGCAATCTACAGGCGACGTCCAATTCGATGCACCAGACGCCGTCGCCATTGGTGATGTCATCGCAGTACGCTATACCATCCGTGATCAGCTTCCTGACACAGACGTCACGGTGTCGCTCGATCCATCGGCACTGCTCGTCGTAGACCCCCTCCCTGTGTACACACGCACCGCAGACGCCGTAGGCACGGTCGTCTTTCGTTGGAATATGCGCGTCCTCCGGTCAAATCCCCTCCTCACGATTACACCCGAGGGTGCACCTCCCACCGTGTGGCAACCAACGGTCATGAGTCCCCCGACGAGTACCAGTCCTGATGGATTTTTGTTGACCGGTCGTACATCACTCGACGCAGGTCGGTACGATACGCCGTTCGATGTGTTGCGCAGTATCGAAGATTTTGCCACTGCACTCGACGATGATGCTGCAAACGACGTTACTCCGGCGCATGTCGCACATTTGCTCTGGCTACGCCGAGACCGGCACGATACGTCGCTCCTCGAACGAGGATTACTCCAATCGCGCCGGGCTGATATGACATGGGGAGTGGATGCGACCGCCGATGCTGACCCGCTCATTACCGCCGATGTGGTCATTGCACTTGCCCAAATGCCATACGACAACGCAGTCCTGCTACCCATGATTCCTATGCTCCAGCGCACCGCAAACAATACCACCGTGCCCTTGAGTGTCCGTGCCCATACGCTCTATGCACTCGCACTGGTCGGGGAACGAAATCTCG
Organism: uncultured Roseiflexaceae bacterium; assembly: GCA_903868295.1. GTDB lineage: Bacteria > Chloroflexota > Chloroflexia > Chloroflexales > Roseiflexaceae > UBA965. The sequence goes on along the minus strand of CAIPUQ010000434.1, from coordinate 204 downwards.
AGGCGATGCGCGCGCTCAGTGCGTTGCGTGACACACTCGGCAACGAAGGGCTTGCAGCACTCATCCTCTGTGCACCGCAGTACCCCGAAATCGATTTCGCTGCCATGCGTGCAACGCTTCATGCACGGGCGGTGACGGCATCACGTGGGGTGCAATGGGCAGGCGATCCAGCCACAATCGGGATCCATTCACCCGTTGCACAAC
>CAIPUQ010000433.1 GCA_903868295.1 uncultured Roseiflexaceae bacterium | reverse complement strand
ACTGCACTCGTACGCCCATCATCAACGGTAGCCTTCCACCCCCGCAAGCCGAATTCATAGATGCGTAGCACGCCAGCGGGCACTGCAGTGCAGCTGACCTCAATCAGGCCACCGTTTTTGGAGTGGACACATGGTGTGATTGCACCCGATTCATCGATTACTGCTGCATAGGCAGCTTCGGGACTTTCATTGCGATACAACGCCCAGTCGTCTTCGTAGGATGCAATGACACTGGTTTCAAATGCTTCGGGCTTCTTCGTTGCAAACTCATACACCGGTGGTGGAAACGGATGTTCCTTGATGATAATCCCAAGCGGTGCAGGGAGTGTCGTAATACCACCCTCCATGGCTGCGAGAAACATCCAATCAGGCACATTCGCATAGCCTGGCGGTTGGTTGGCGAGGTCGCCGATCATTGTATTGATCCGTGGTTCGGTTATCAAGAAAGAACCGACCAGCGGTTTGCTGAACTCGTGTACCCCGAGCAGGTGATACACCGCCACGAGTCCGATTAGCATGATACGAGCATCGAAGCGTACCGTTGCCTGAAGCCACGTCAACAGCCGTTGTACCCACGCCGTACCAATGTGGTGATTGGTCAGAAATGCATGAAAAACCAACGCAGCAAACGTCAAGAATGCGAGCCCTGCAATCCCGTTGTAGATTGCAATCCAACGGAAGCCACTCGCAATATCCGTTATCACCGTGATTTCGAGACCATTCAAGAGCTTCGAAAAGACCCCCGTCGCCAACACCATCGCTGCTGCACCAATCACCGCAACCAATACCCCGAACCGTCGGTGGGCGGGAATTGTCAACCATCGAAAGCCAAGCACGGTGGCGATGACCGGGGTAAACCCGATGTAGGTCGCATAGGCCCATACATAGGGAAAAGGATTCAGCCCGTCTGCGCGCGACATCACATGATCAGGAAGCAAGAAATTAATAATCTGCGTGCTCAATGGTACTGCATACGGCATAGCAGCGTCGGCTTCTTTTTCGTACATCCCCATCGTCATGACCATATTGATCAGCAAGGGACTAGCAAAGAGTGCAACGATGACGGAGCCTACCAACACGTCGAAGCGAAGTCGTGGGTGACGGGTGGAATAGCCTGTGCGCCAGGCATAATACAAACACACACCAGCGCTCAGAACGAAGAAATACTGATAATACAGCTGGCCAGCAAGCATCAATGTCCCCACACATACTGCCGCGAGCAGCATGCGCCAAAATGATGGGCGGACACCGTACCAGACCAACGCGGCGAACGCCAGCCACAACGCTGCGAGCGAGAGCGGCATCCCCACCGAACCGAGTTCTAGGCGGCTGGTGATGTGCCCACCGAGCATTGAAGCGAGCGCAAACCAAACCCGCACGAGTGGGTGGACTGAATGTGCGACAGCCAGCCAATAACTGGCCAATCCAATCATCAAAAAAGCCAACGCAAGCGTCAGTGATGCGCCACCAAGCGCGCCGACTGCAAGGCTGGCAATGGCACTGATGGGATGCATGAATGACCCGTACGGATCTGCAAGTACTGGTTTGCCGCCGCTATTTGGGTTCCAAAACGCACACGAACCGCACGATCTAAGCATGTCCCAAAAATAGAACGAGTTGATGCTCCTTGCATATTCCCCTCCCAAGGGGATGCGCACGGAGTCCCAACTTTGCCCGTAAAAAAGAAACCATACGGCCGCTATTGCAACGAGTTCCAACATGCCTACACGATATGTTTTAAATGAGCCTTTCAAGCGAGCAAGGACTCGGACTACGCTGCGATTTGAATCATCACTGAGCACCATGCGAGTCTCCTTTGCCTCATAGGCAACCATCGCACCACACATTTGACTATTGTCTTGGGTAAACGTACGAGGTTGTCAAAGTATAGTACGAAATGTCGATGTGTGTATGGCGCACAAACCAAAGCATACCGAGCCCTCGGTAACATCGGACAGGCAGCGTACATCCTCGTTCATCAACGCTACCTGAAGTACTCGTGCACCCACAATAACAGTTCACCCACCACAACCCCTCTACAACGAACCGTTGCATCGCAACGCTCGCCACGGAGCCGCTCGGGATACAGAGCAGGGTGAGGAGGACACTGAGACGGGCTTCTCTGAGGAGAGTTCATCACGTTCGCATCAGCCCCGATGCAGTGACACGCAACCGAAACGTGTGAAATGCCAGAACGACCATCCACATGCGTGGACGGTCGTTCTGGTGGGGGGCATACAACACTATCTGCAACCGGTGCGCACGATTTCATATCGTCGGCACAGCCAGTGGATCAGGAGCGCTTACTTGGCGTCGTGGAGTGCACGCCAGACACGTTCTGCACGCAGGGGTAAGTCCGTGACACGCGCACCCACAGCATTGCGCACCGCATTGGCAACCGCAGCAGCACCGGCCGTAATCGGCGGTTCGCCGATACCACGTGCGCCAAACGGCCCGAATGGTGATTTGTTTTCTACCAGCACGACATCAATGTCTGGCATGACTTCAAATCCGGGCAGGTCATAATCCATGAAGCTGGCCGTCAACAGTTGGCCGTATTCGTCATAAATCATTGCCTCGTGCAGTGCCCAACCGAGTCCTTGGGCCACACCACCATGGATCTGGCCTTCGACGAGGGTCGGATTGAGGGCAAAGCCGACGTCCTGGACTGCCAAATAGCGCAACGGGGTGACATGCCCGGTGTCGGGGTCGACATGCACCTTGGCGAGGTGGGCGACGAATCCCGGGGCGTTTTCGGAGACCGCAGAGGTACCTTCGCCGACGATAGGACCGTTACCGCCTGCTTTGTTCTCGGCGAGTTCGGCAATCGCACCGATTTCCATTGCTTTGTCGGGGAATCCTTTGACGCTGACGACGCCGTTGACGAGTTCGAGGTCAGCCGGGCTGGCTTCGAAGTGATCTGCAGCGGTCTCGAGCAATTTGGTGCGCACCGCGGTGGCGGCAGCAGCGACTGCACCCGAGACACTGTATGTCGTCTGACTGCCACCGCTCGGACCAGCACGCTGACCGGTCAATGTGTCACCCTGGATGAGTTGGATTCGGTCCGGGCTGACGTCGAGGATTTCGGCGGCAACGAGCACCAACGAACTGTTGACGCCCGAGATGTCGACCGAACCGACGTGGATGCGCACTGCACCATCGCTGTCAACGCGACAGACCGAAGCTGCTGGCGACATACCGCAGGGCCAACCGCCCACAGCCAAGCCCCAGCCGGTATTTGCTTCGGTGGTGCGGCTCTTCCACATCTCGTGGTTTTGCACGGCCATGAGACATGCCTTGAGCCCGATGTTTGGCCATTTATCGCCATTGCCCATACGGTCACCTTCGTCGACGCCGATTTGCATCCGCAATTCGAGGGGGTCACGACCGAGTTGGATGGCCAATTCGTCGATGCTCGACTCGATGGCAAACGTGGCCGACGGTGCACCAGGTGCACGATACGCACCGCCCTGGGGTTTGTGGGTGAGCACTTCGCGGCACAGGATCCGCACGTTATCACATTTGTAATAGCCGCCCAGCAAAATCCCCAAGATACCACCAATGGTGAATGGAAAGACACCGTTATCGAGCGTTGCAACGGCATCAAGAGCGACCAACGTGCCGTCTTTTTTGGCGGCGATTGTCAACTCAATGATGGTTGCTGGGGTTGGGGTCGTCGACAAAAAGTCTTCGGAGCGCGTCAGTACCATCTTGACTGGCCGGCGCACGGCCCATGCCACTGCTGCCACCAATGGGTCGAGGATGCCGTACTTTGCACCAAAGGCGCCACCGACAACCATCGGGACAACACGTACTTTGGATTTGGGCATCGACAAGAGTCGGGCAATTTCGTCACGGACACCAAATTGGCCTTGGGTGCTGGTGTAGACCGTGAGTTCGCCACGCATCATGTGT
>CAIPUQ010000432.1 GCA_903868295.1 uncultured Roseiflexaceae bacterium | reverse complement strand
TGACCAATCCAGCCGCCGATGCAATAGTGACCAAATGCCCACGATTGGCTGCCATCATCCGCGGCAGGATACGGAGCGTGAGGTGCATCGGGGCGATCGCATTAATCGCCATTTCGCGGTCGATGGCAGCATCCGTCTGCGCGACGAACGGCGTGCCGACGATGATCCCTGCATTATTGATCAGCACGTCGACGCTGATGCGCAGTGCATCCATCTCTGCGAGGGCAGCATCGATCGCCGTGGTGGAGGTGATGTCGACCACAAACCCATGGACTGCGTATCCCCGCGCAGTGAGGCGGTCGATAGCAGCGTTGAGTGCTGTGTCGTTGATGTCCCACAGGGTCACATGGGCCGCGCCTGCTGCCAAGAGTTGCTCGGCCATCAGTAGGCCGAGCCCCGACGCAGCACCGGTGATAAGTGCGTTGCAGTTCTTGAGTCTTGTCATGATGGGGCCTCCGATAGTCGGACGCGGCACGCACCTGCGTACCGCGTCGATGCGAATGCGGGGGTTGGATTAATGCCCGACAGAGGCTTTTTTCTGCATCTCTGAGCGGCCTCCCCATGGGCCAGGCCAACCCGGCAAGAACAACCCAAAGACGATTGCGCACAAGCCGACATAGAACGTCAGCAGGTAGGCAGCTTCGAAGCCGAGGACATTTTGGTCACAGGCAGCCTGTATCTGGGCACGAATGGCTGCTTTGGCGGGGACTGCTTGGTCTGCAGGCAGATCCTTGAGCTTGGCAGCAGCAGCAGGCGGGATGTTGTCTTCGGGGGCGACACCCGGCGTCTCGCAGAGCCCGAATGGTGTACGCACCGCGGTGGTCGCTTCTTCGGCCTGATTCTGCAGGCTCTTGACCTCGGCCGACAACGTACTCGTCAACACGGTGGCGAGAATGGCTACTCCGATCGACTGCATCACAAAACGCGTGCCATTGACGAGCGACGAGGCCCGGGCAATCTTCGGCCCTGGCGCACTGCTCAGCGCGGTCGCAAAGGTGGTCTGCACTGTCAGCCCGAGTGCAATCCCACGTATTGCCAAGAGCCACATGATAGTCGTTATCGAGGTATCGGCTTGAATCTGGGTGAATTGCCACGTGTTGATCACCAAAATAGTGAATCCTATGGTGATAAGCGGGCGCGGGCCGATTTTGTCGAAGAAGCGCCCTGCCAGTGGGGTGGTAATCCCGGCTGCAATTGCCAGTGGCAACAGCGTGAGGCCGCTTTCGAATGCACTATACCCTCGTAGCGCTTGGAGGTAGACAGGCATCAAGAATTCCGCACCAAAGAGGGCGACCACACTGACATAGCCGATGAGATTGGCCATGGCAAATGTCGGCGAACGGAAGAGTCGCAAATCGAGCATCGGCTCTTTGGCAACATACAATTCGACGATAATCCAGCTAATGATTGCCGCAGCACCGACTGCATACCAGGTCAATACGGTGGCATCGGTCCAGCCGTAGTTTGCAACGAGAGAGCTCGCGTACAACACCGACCCGAACCCGATACTGGCAGTGGCAATCCCCAGCGGGTCCGCTTTGACGACACGCTGTGCGGTGTCGATCGGCAGCCAACGCGACGACACAATGAAGCCCACAATCCCAATCG
>CAIPUQ010000431.1 GCA_903868295.1 uncultured Roseiflexaceae bacterium | reverse complement strand
GCAGGACGGGCAATACCAGTGCCCAGCGGCGCGGCTGCGGCAATCGTTGGGCCAGGACTTTGATGCCAGCGGCAGCGAGTACGACCAGATGCGCCAACCCCAAAAAGAGAAAGTGATTGGGGCGTTGGCCGAGTTTGACCAAGGGGATTTGATTGAGGATATCGTACGGGAGCGGGAGCCCGGTGTCGCGCGTTAACCATGTGACCCGCGGCCCCATGGCAAACACCAACACAACAACGGTCAACCACCACCACCAGCGCGGTACCGCATCACGGGCCCAGATGAGTGCAACCAGGCTCAACACAACGACACCGAACCCAATCGAAACGGGCCAATGCGTCGCTGAATAGCCTCGATACCACGCCACCACTGCCTCGCCCCACCATGGATGTACGAGGCTCGGTGTCAGGAAGGTCAGCACCGAGGCCGAAAAATCGACTTGACGCTCGAGATAATCGGCGAGCGCAACGCCCCCACTCGTCGCAGAAGGCGGCTGTTTGCCCGGGAACAGCATTGTCACGGCAAACGGGATAATCGGTACCGCAACAGCGACCCCAATAGCACACAGGCGCAACCACAATGTGCGTAATTGCGCCGGTGCAGCGCGGAGCTGGAGCGACCGTGCCAGTGCCCAGACGGCGATATACGTCAACGAAAAAAGCCCGTAATAGAGACTCGAAAAGAACGATCCCAACACCGCAACGACGGTCAATGCGACCCAGCGCCAGTGTGGGGATTGGCTCAGATACCAGAGTCCCAGCAATAACAGGGGAAAGTACTGGATGGACACCCGTTCGACGAACCCCGAATACGACAACCAGATGTGGAACGGTGCGAATGCATACAACGCACCAGCGACCCAGGCGGCGTAGCGATGGTTGACAACGGCCTCGGCCAGCAACGCCGCGGACCATGCAGACGCGACAAACGTCGCGTATGTCAGGACATTGAATGCGACTATCGGGCCGAACAGCAACGTCACGGGCGTCATCACGATCCCGTTGGCGAGCATCAGCGTCTGCCAAAATAACTCGACCCCGCCGGGATAGAAGAGGAGGTCGGTGTGTGTCACTGATGTCCCACGGCTGATGGCATGGGCAACCCACCAGAGCGACCAGACATTTTGCCAGCCGGTATCGCAGCGGTCGACACAGCGGGTAGCTATTGCGGTCGTCCATTGCCCGAATGTCGGCGCAAAAAACGGCACAAATAGGAGTGCATACGACAAGGGGAGGTAGACCCAACGCCACAATGGTGGGTGGAGCAGGGAGTTCAAAAATCGGCGCGTCAGCGTCATGCAGCTACTCGTGTCAGCGGTAAATGGGCGACAAACATCCCCGGCCGGGCGGCCTCGTGTGGGTATAATAGCGGTGAATGCTCTTTGCTGCAACACGAAGGATGCGCTATGCAACCGCGACCCATGATTATTGACACCGACGCCGGAGTCGATGACGCCTTAGCGATTTTGATGGCGCTGGCTGACCCCACGGTCAAGATTGTCGGCATCACCACGCTCAATGGTAATGTTTCGTTGCCCAATGTCGAGCGCAATGTCGGCACGATTTTGAACGCATACGGGGCGGGCCATATCCCGATTTATCGTGGCGCAGAGCGGCCGTTGCTGGTCGATGCACCGGACGCATCCAATGTGCATGGGAGTGACGGCTTGGGTGATGCAGGGTTCCGCGCACCGCGCCCACTCGAATCGACCCATGGGGCGCAGGCCATCATCGACCTTGCCAAAGCCAATCCCGGCTGTACCTTGGTCACCCTCGGTCCGCTGACTAACCTCGCCATCGCGTTGTCGCTCGAACCGAACCTCGGCCAGTACATTGCGCATACCTATGTCATGGGTGGCGCTCCGAAAGCCTCGGGGAATATCACGGCCACGGCTGAGTTCAATATTTATGTCGATCCCGAAGCAGCCGAACTGGTATTGCAACGCGGCAATTTGCAGTCGACCTGGATAACCTGGGAAAACGCCATCGACCATGTCATCCTGTGGGACCGCTGGGAGGCGCTCCTCGATGCCGGTGACATGGGCAAGCGTTTTGTGCGACCGATGTGCACCAACTTGATGAACTGGGGCAAAGAACGCAACCGGGTCGGGATGATCATGGCAGACCCCAAAGCGATGGCCGTCGCACTCGATCCGTCCTGTGCAACCGTACAGCATGTGTACATGTCGGTCGACTGCGGAACGGGAATCGGCCGCGGGATGACCGCCATCGACCCACGCGGCTTTGCAGGCAAACCGGCAAATTCATATGTGGTAACCCATCTCGATCTCGACCGGGTCATTGCCTTGATTACCCGCGCAACCGCATTGCCCTGCGCGTTCTAAGTCTGTAGCCCCATTTGGCTTAGGATCCAGACATGGCCGAACGGGTCACGGAACTTGGCGTTGCGGTGTACCTCGACCGGTCGAAGCAGCGTAGCGCCGGTCGCCAGGGCCCGTTCGAGCGGTTCGGCAATTGTCCCGCAGATGACGACCACTGCACTGGAGGTAGTGGGCAGTGTATGCGCAATATGGAGTTGGTGTTCGGGGTAGACGGACGAAACAAAAAAGCGCGCCTCCCCGCTCAGCAGTTCTGCATGTGCGACATGCACGGGGCCATCGGCAATAAACTCGATGCATGTCGCTGCAAATACGTGGCAGTACCAACGAATGGCAGCACGGGCGTCGTCACAGGCCACATACGGGACGTATTCGTGCATGGAAATCCTCAATCAGCGCGTAATGAATCCGCATTTCACAACGAAGTGAGCGAAACAATGACCAAAATTGTCTTTGTGGGAGCCGGCAGTCACATCTTTACCCGTCGCTTGGCACGTGACATCTTGTCCTTTCCACGTCTGGCTGATGCAACCATCGTGTTGTACGACATCGACCAAGAACGCCTCGACCATGTCGCGTTTAGTGTACGGCGGATTGTCGCTGCTGGCGCGTATGCTGCCAACGTCGTCGCAACAACGAACATCGAACAGGCAATCGAAGGGGCAGATTATGTCATCTGCACCATCGCAGGGCCATTCGAACAATGGCGCCACGACATCGAAATCCCGGCAACATACGGCGTCGACATCAACATCGGCGATACCCGTGGGCCATCGGGCATTTTCCGGTTTCTACGCATTTACCCGGCGATGAAACGTATTGCACAGACCATGGAACGGCTCGCACCACAGGCAGTATTGCTCAATTACACGAACCCGATGGCCATGATTTGCGGTGCACTGAGCCGCGATACGAGCATCCGCGTCGTCGGATTGTGTCACAGCGTACAAGGCACGGCCGAGATGTTGGCGAAGTGGCTACAGGTGCCGTTCGACGAGCTCGAGTACCAATGTGCCGGCATCAATCATATGGCGTGGTACAGCCAATTGTCACACAATGGGGTTGATTTGTACCCCAAGCTCCGTGCCGCAGTCGAACGCCCCGAGATATACAACGAAGAAATCGTCCGTAACGAGCTCTTCCGCGCGTTGGGGTACTACACAACCGAATCGAGCGGCCATCACTCCGAGTACAATTGGTGGTTCCGCAAACGACCAGAACTGATTGCACAGTATTGCGATCCCGGCACAGGATGGAACCCTGGTGTCAGCCAGGCTGCACTGCGCTGGTACGCCACCCGCATGCATCAATGGCGTGACGAAGCGTTGCGTGAGCAGGCTGACCCGCAACCGGTCGATTTGACCCCCAGCAATGAATACGCCGCGGCAATCATCAACGCGCTCGCCGGCGGTGCACCATTCACCTTCAATGGGAACGTCAGCAACCGCGGGTACATCAGCAATCTGCCAGACGGTGCCTGTGTAGAGGTACCAATTCAGGCGAATGCGACGGGCCTCCATCCCGTCACCGTTGGCGCATTGCCAATGGCAGTGTCACTCTTGACGAATTTGAGCAGTCAAATCGAAGAGCTCGCAATTACCGGGTGCTTGACAGGAGATCGGAACGCGATATATCTGGCCAGCTATCACGACCCGCTGTGTGCAGCACGACTTTCACTTGCAGAAATTCGCGCAATGGTCGACGAGATGTTTGCGCAGTCACAAGCCAACTTGCCGCAGTTCTCCTGATACCCCTACGACGAATGACTCACCGGGCACCACATTTGTGGTGCCCTATTTCGTTATAATGAGAATTGACGATCCACATTGAGGTACACATGGCGAACTTCACCCCATACTCCCAGGCAAATACGTCCGCCGACCGCGCATATGGTTGTTGCTTTCTCGGGATTATCGTCGCTGTCTTTGCGGCGGCGTGGTATGCGCTCAAATACGCGTTTCGGGCTGTGTTCTGGCTGATGAAGTATGTGTTT
>CAIPUQ010000430.1 GCA_903868295.1 uncultured Roseiflexaceae bacterium | reverse complement strand
CGACGATTGCGGAACAATGCATCGAGTCCACCTTGGAGCGTCACAATCCAGCGCAGACGGCGGGTACTTTCACCCGTCAAGAGTCGTTGTGTCATGGTGCGTTCTTTCTAGCGCGTGAGTACCTTAACTGCGCGCAGCAGTGGCACTCGCAATGGCGCGTTTGACACTATCTTCGGGCGATACTTTGATTTGCACATCGACAAGCGTGCCATCTGGCCCAATGACCACGTGGCTGCGCGTTACACCCATGTATTTTTTGCCGTACATGCTCTTTTCGTTCCATACACCGTATGCCTCACAAACCGCATGGTCGGTGTCGGCCAACAGGGGGAACGGCAAGCTGAATTTCTTCTTGAACTTGGCATGCGATGCAACCGAATCAGGACTAATGCCATATACGACCGCATTTGCATCGGTCACTTCAGCATACCGATCGCGAAACCCGCACGCCTGCGTCGTGCAGCCGGGAGTGTCGTCTTTGGGATAAAAATACAAAACCACCGTCTGCCCACGCAACGCGGCCAGGTCAACGGTGTTGCCTGCGTCGTCGAGCAGGGTGAATGTCGGGGCTGGGGCGCCAATGGTCAGCGTGGTCATCTGCGTCCTCCATCAGTTGGGCGACTCGTGTACAATGAAACCTGATTGCGACTGCTAGCACGTTTGTGCTATTTTGTATTGTACGTGAAGTCTGCGTGCGAATCAAGGGGTTGGCCGCACGTTTCACGGGTGAGGTACGGGTATGCGTGTCGACGTATTGACATTGTTCCCTGCGATGTTCGATGGGCCACTCAACACCAGCATCCTCAAACGCGCACAGGCAGACGGGCTCCTCGACGCGCAGGTCCACGATATCCGCGCCTATACCACCGACAAACATCACACCTGCGACGACACCCCATTTGGTGGTGGAGCCGGCATGGTCATGAAGATCGCCCCACTCGCCGCCGCCATCGAGGCAATTAGCGCTACCGATGTGCGTCCGCCACATGTTATCTACCTCACGCCCGATGGTACCACGTTGACCCAAGCCATTGCTCAAGAGCTCCGTAGTCAACCACGTCTGATGCTGATCTGTGGTCATTACGAGGGCATCGACGAACGCGTTCGCACCCGCTACGTGCACCAGGAACTATCGATCGGCGATTACGTGCTGACTGGCGGCGAGGTAGCTGCGCTCGTGGTTATCGACGCCGTTACGCGACTGCTTGATGGCGTCATCAGCGCAGATTCGTTGGCCGAAGAGTCGCACAGTGATAGCTTGCTCGAGTACCCCCACTACACCCGACCTGCGGTCTGGCAAGAGATGGACGTCCCCGCGGTCCTGCGTAGTGGTGATCACGGTGCGATTGCCCGATGGCGCCGTCAGCAACGCTTAGAACGGACGTTTCAACGCCGTCCCGACCTGCTTGCTCACGCACAACTCGATAAACACGACCGGGCGTTTTTGCGATCGTTGGGCTGGCATGACCCACTCTGGACCGAACACCCGCCACGCAAACACAGACCCAAATCGCTGCCAGAATCGTCGAGTGCCCATCACGACACAGCAGAGTAACTGCATCAAAGTGATGAATTCTGAGTGTTTTTGTCATCTGTCTGATATCTTTTCGTCTTGCCCCTGTCTACAAGATGCCATATACTGCGTTGTAGTACAGACCCGATATATGCCGCATACAGACGGCAGTTGTCGATTCTCATCCCGAATTGTCCTGCCAACCTGACGGAGGAACCCAATGTTCGGAAACAAAAAACCGCAGCCAGCGGTCGCCATGGTTACCAATACAAAGCCGGAAACGGTAATTGGAAGTAACACCAGCTTCGTGGGTACCATCAAGTCCGACGGCAACATGCGTATCGATGGCACCGTCGAAGGTGATATTGAAGTTCTTGGTAATCTCATCATCGGCGAGACCGGTCGGGTTATTTCGACCATCAAAGCCCAAAACTGCCATGTTTCGGGCGCGGTACGTGGGGTCATCACCGTTGTCGACCAACTCGAAATCTCACCGAGCGGTAAGGTCTGGGGCGACATCATGACCTCGGCGCTGCATATCGAGCCGGGCGGTCTGTTCCGCGGCCAGAGCACGATGTCGGCCAATGCCGACGAGCCACTGCTGCTCGAAGCACCCAAGACGCGCCCCAACAATTAAGTGAAGGCAGGTGCTCGTATGTCTCAGCGTACGCGCACACGATCGGCAGGTGATCGCAGACGCTCAACGCTCCGCGAAATGATCACTGCCGGACGGCGCAGAATGACACCGACCACCATCATTTTGTTGGTGGTTTCGGTGTTATTTGTCTATAATTTCATCGTTCAAGTCGTACGCCAAACCCAGCTCGAACACTACCGCGACAGCATCGCCCAAAATGTCGTCCGCTTGCGCGAACAAAACACGACGCTTGCACGTTCGGTAACGTATTTTGAGTCGCGCGACTACGCCGAATCCGTCGCCCGTGAACAATTGGGCTATGCCCGCCCCGGCGACACCGTCATGATGCCCACCTTCCCCGATCAACTCTCGACGACCGCACCCGTGGTCCCTGTCACACCGACGACCACAACGCCGACCGAACCCAATTGGTTACGCTGGTGGAACATGCTCAGCGGCGGCAAATGACGGACGCACTGTCGATAATCATTGTGAATTGGAACGGCTGTGCGCTCCTCCAACGCTGTCTGACAGCCCTCGTGCCTCAGCTTGCGGTCGGTGACCAGGTCATCGTCGTCGATAATGGCTCGCACGACGCGAGCGTCACCTGGCTCGAAACCAATCACCCTGACATCACCTGCATCGCGTTGCCCACCAATCGCGGGTTCAGCGGAGGCAACAATGCCGCCTTGGCCGTGTGCACCAATCCGTGGATTTTTTTGCTCAACAACGACGCATTTGTCGAGCCGGGTGCAGTAGCTGCGTTGCGTGCTGCCACCGCGTGTGCCGACCGCGTCGGAGCAATCAGCGCGACCATGGTGTTTGATCATGCGCCAGAGTTGATTGCCTCCAACGGCATCGTTTTGCGGCGCGATGGTGTCGCACTCGACCATGGGATGACCGAGCCCGTGCGTGATTTGCCTGCAGACCCGTTTGCCGTCACGGGAGCCAGCGGTGGTGCAGTGTTGCTTCGTCGCACCATGGTCGACGACATTGGCTTGTTCCCAGACGACTTTTTCAACTATCTCGAAGACGTCGATCTCGCCTGGCGCGCCATTTTGCGTGGTTGGCAGACACTCAGTTGCCCCGCTGCACGCATCCGGCACGTCTATTCGGCCACGAGCGGGCAGGGGTCGCCATTCAAGCAACGATTGTTAGGTCGCAATCGCTGGCGTACATTGATACGATGCCTGCCGACCGCATTATGGTGGCGTCTGTGGCATCATATTTTGGCGTACGAAGTGGCAGCGTGCGTGGGTCTTGCAATACAGGGTGCGTGGTCCGGCATTGCCGGGCGGTTTTCGAATATCTCCGACGTCCCCGTTCTGCTGTCGCAGCGCCACGACATCCAACGCCAGCGGACCGTCCCAGACGGAACAATCGAAGCACTCCTCGCGCCTGCCCCGTGGCCCTGGCACGAGCTCCAAAACATCCGCCGTCTCGCAGCCGTGATGGCTGCCAGACGTACACAGTGAGGGATTCATGATCGCATTTCGCACGTTGTGGGCCGCTTGCGTCGATATCTTCGAAGAGCTGTTTTTGGTGTTTGCAGCCAATGCGCTCTGGTGCGCAGTGGCAATTCCATTGCCGTATTTGGCCGTAGAGTTTGCACAACGCGAACTCTATCTGGGCATGATTGTCTGTGCAGTTCTGGCACCACTACCGTTCGCGCTGGCCAGTGGTGGATTGACGACGTTGGCACGCCGATTTGTCGATGGCAAAGCCACACCATGGCGTGAATTACTGAGTGGCGTGCGCGTCAATATGGGCCAGCGGGTGAAGGTGATGTATGTCTGGGCAGGCGTATTCTACACGTGCCTCGTCAATATTTGGTTCTATTCGAACCAGACCGATTTCGCTTACGCATACTTCGTTGCGTTCTTTTTCGTCGATGTCGCACTCTTGTGGCTGACCCTGCTGGCATTTCTGTTGCCCGTACACGAGATCCTGGGCACGGCGCCGCTGGGCAAGATTTTTCGCAATGCGTTGGGCCTCATGTTCTCGGTGGCGGGTGCTGCATTGGTCATGCTCGTCATTGGCTCGGCGTTGTTTGTGTTTTCGACGCTTATCTACATCGTCATGATTTTCTTTTTCGGTATGTTCTTGGCACTCTGGGGTGCGCGTACCACCGATGTTGCCATCGCGCGTCTGCAAGATCGCATCGCAACCGAAGCAGGCACCGCCACCGAAGACAGCGGCGAACGCCGTCCCGCAGGCCAAGTCCGCCCCAAATAACTCAGCGGAGCGTTACCCCACCATCGACCGGCAAGATAACCCCGGTCACATACCGCGCCTCGGCCAAATAAAGCACCGCCTGCGCGACATCTGCTGCCGTCCCCGCCCGCTTGAGCGGGATATGCGCGCTCGCCTGGGCTGTCCGCTGTGCATCCCAATCTTCGGGGATCAACGCTAACCCGGGGGCAACCCCGTTGACACGGATATCGGGCGCCAGCTCGAGTGCCAAACTGTGTGTCAGTTGCGTCAACGCTCCCTTGCTGGCGAGGTATGGTGCATAGGCACGCCACGGTCGATAGACGCCGGCATCACAGATGTTGATGACCGCACCCTGTCGTGCCGCCAGCCATGGCCGGGCAGCTTGGATGGCCTCGAACGCAGCCTCGACATTGATGCGGTTGAACCGCCCAAAATCTGCTCCCGTGGCGGTGTCGAACGGGGTCCTCCCCCAAATGCCTGCGTTGTTGACCAACACATCGAGTTGCCCATACTGCGCACAGACAGCATCGACGAATCCCGCCGCAGCACCGACCTGCATGAAATCTGCCTGATACAGGAACACCTCAGATCCCGCTGCCCGCAACGCACCCGCCAATGCGATTGCGTCGTTGTGTGCCTGATGGTAATGCACTGCCACGCGCATCTGCTGCTGTGCGGCACGCTGAACAATGGCTGCCCCGAGGCGATGCGCCCCGCCGGTCACGGCAATCACTGCACCGCTCTGCTGTGTGTTCATCGGTTTCTCTCCCGTGGTACGATACAGCATCATACCAAGACGGGGGAGTGCATGCCCATACGAACGTTTATTTTTGATTTCGACGGTACCATTCTCGACACCGAGTCGCAAGATTTCGTCGTCGTCGACGAAATGTGGAAGGCCCACGACCAGGTGCTCGAGCTCACCGAATGGCGCACTGGTCTAGGCACCACGGGCGGGTTCAATGCCTACGACGCACTCGAAGCACGGCTGGGCCGTTCCATCGACCGAGCCCATTGGAAGGCCCACAATCACCAGCGACTCCTCGAACACTGCAGCGTGCAGAGTATTCGGCCCGGCGTGATTGCACT
>CAIPUQ010000429.1 GCA_903868295.1 uncultured Roseiflexaceae bacterium | reverse complement strand
CAAGCGCGTCCCTGCAAGGTCGAAGCTGTGATCGGCGCGTATCGCCGGACTATCAGTCGAGATATCGAGCATGGCGATGCGGCTATACAACGAGTTGCTGCTGCTGTTGCCAATGATCATGATATCGCCGGTGCTGTATGTGGTGAAATCGCGGATACGGTAGGTCTCGTCGTTGTCTGCGTCGATGGGTGAAGTATAGATGTACTGGAAGCGATCGCTCAACGGTGTATTCAGTTCTATCGAACCGGTGGTCACATTGCGGCTTTGGACCACTCGAACTGCACGAAGTATGTTGACGGACGTTGGTTCGACCCCGTTGGTCATTGCCTCGTCGTCATCCAGTAGCAGCAGGTCATCCCCGCTGAAGCGTATCTTGTGTACGAAACTGACCGCCTCGATGGTCCCAGCCGAAGCAACATTGCCTTCGTTGGATACACGCACCAATGTCACGCCGCGGAACCCTTGGGAGATGGCAATGATGTCGCCACTTGCGGCTAATGAGAATGACGTATTTGCAATTTCGTATTCACGTTCCAACGAAATGTTGCCGGTTGACGCCGCTCCGGGATTGTAGACATTCAGCAAACTGATTTTCGCTGCCGGTGCACCAGCCGCAAAGGTACTCAAAATGGCCAGATATGCGTCGTTGGTTTCCCCATCGACGGTTTTGGTTGTGAGCGCAGTTGCAGCAATCGAAGGCACATCAGTCCGTTGGATGGTGTACGTGTTGCGTACACGCAATGACGCGCTGTTCGTTGCGATGTCGAAAATCGTCAGGGTGAAATCGCTCGTAGCCGAAACGGTGCTGATGGCATAGAGTCGGTCCTTGGCGGCATTCACGACGAGATGCTGGACCGTGCCGGGGACGGTGATGCTGCCGACGACAGGTGAGTCTTCTTGTTGCGCATCGAGGATGTCTATGCGATTGAGGCTGCCCATGTAGGTGAAGCGTTGACCCGCGACGAGATCACTCGTGTTGGCGATGGGGAACGTCCCGCGCCGGACGACTTCTGGGGTCTCTCCCAGCAGACAATTCGCTTCGTATGCATTTGGCTCGATGGTTTTGCCGTCGAGTGCAGCAGTACGGCCACGATACCAGAGCGACGCTGGGTAGGCGAGTTGTGCCTGGATGCGTGCGCCACAAGGCGTCTGAATCATTAGCGGATCGAGGTTGCGATCTTCTACCCGGACACTGTAGGTGTAGGTGCCGGTGGAACTGACGGATTGGGTGTTTGCGTCGATGCGTGGTGCAATGGTATCGATACGGCCCTTCCACAACAGCTTTTCACCCAATTGCCCGGTGGCATTTGCTTCGAGGTCTTCGGTCGCAGCTTGGAGTTCAACATCTGCCTCGGTATTTGCTGGGGCAGATTGCGCCCACGCATAGCCGTCGGCACGTTCGCTGAGTGTCGTGGTCTTCCACCCCATGGTAGCCAAACCGGTGATGTCTGCAGGCGTTAATGCACGACGATAGACACGCACATCGTCCAAGCTCCCGACAAAACCCTCGCCGATGGTGACGTGTGGTGCAATCATGACTTGGACTTCGGGCAAACCGAGGCTTGCGGTTTTGTCGAGTTGGATCGAAAGGTATCGACCAAGGGTATTCGCGGGTGGAACCAAATTGGTTGGGGTGCCAGCGGGGTTGCTCTGGTAGCTGAACCAGCTGCTCTGTGCGCGGAGCACGTCGTCGCTGGTGCCCGTGTCTGCAGGGTATGTGCTGCTCGACAGCATGGTGTTGTAGTTCGACAGCACGCTCGCTATTGCACTGGAGTCGGTGCGATTGTATATATTCACTCCAACCACCGGGTATTGTCCCCCCAGGTCGAGGCGCCACCATGGTCGTGACTCTATGGATGTTTGTGCAGTTGTTGCATCTGCATCAATCCCCGACGTATTGTTATCAACCGCCTTGCTCGGCACACCTACCGCAGTAGTTGATTGCGTTGCAGATGCGCTTCGTGACGGAGCGATGTTGTACGGTGCGACCGTGCGCGTGGCAGCCGCGATGGCTGTCGTTGCCACACTCGCGCCATTGATGTAGAGCGTCGCAGTCGTGCCATTTGTCGAGACCAATACGTGATACGGGGCGGTATAGATCGTTGGCGCGGTCAACGTGAATCCTAATCCGGCGACAACGATGCGCCCGCTGACGAGCGAAATGCTGTATGCAGTGGTCGAAAGCCCCGCAGTTGCGCTTATCAACGATGCGTTGGTGCTCGTCTGTTTTGTTACCCACGTGCTGATGCTCCATGGTTCACTCGACGACCGTGGCATGCTCAATCCACGCAGATCGGTCGTGCGCACACTGTCGTTTCCATCAAAGACCAGAGCACCCGCGCCGACGTACCCGACTTCGTTGCGTAGTTGTGCGTCGCTGCTGTCAAAGACACTGGTGTGTGTATACCCAGAGTCATCAACTGCAATGGCTCCTGGAGCTATGGTGCGGCTATCGAATGCCTGATAGAGCACAGGGTCGAATCCATAGACGATAGAACTCCGTTCACTCGTCGTCAGTGTGCGGTTGAAGAGCGTCAAATCATCGATTGCGAGATTGACGGCACTCGTCGTATTTTTGCTTCCGATAACGAGGGTGCCAGCGCTGAAGTTGCCCGACAGAGATGCGGTCCCTGCGGCAATCCCATCGATGAACAATGTATACACCGTCAGCTCTGCTGACGCATTGGCAGACAGGCTGAGGTGCTGCCATTCGTTGGGTAGCAGCGCAACCGTCGAGGTGATGACGGCGCTCGCTGTCGTAGACGGGTTCGTGATGGTTACGGTGGGCACCATGTTCGCTGAGAGCGCAGTGACGATAGACAAACCGCTGTCTTCGATGCGTGCAAACGAACCCCGGCTGGTGCTCGTTGGTTTGAGATACATACCCAGTGTGAACGATGCACTACGCACGGTCTGATTCAGTTCGACGCCGTCGCTACTTTCGCGCAGTACCAACGCGTTGCCCACAAAGCCATTGGTTGATTCAGGGCAAGTCACTCCCGTCGACGTGTCACCACCATTACAAATCTGACTGCGTGCTCCCGCGATTGCGTCGAGCAATGGGAGTTGCGTCTCGTCGAGGGTGTAGTATGCGGCGGCACTCGTGCCGAGGGTGTCTCCACTGGTGGACCCGTCCTGGCGGAGGACCAATCGCGACGTCACAAGCTTGGTGCCACTGCCTGCGGCGATGTCCCGGCCATCGAGGTCGGCTGGACTGATGAGGGCTTGCGAGACCACGAGGTCGTCGATATAGCCGCGGAAGTAGTCTTCGCGTGCGTCGGTGCTGGCCGAGGTATAGCTCGCGCCAATCACCAGATTTTTCACCAAGATTGGTGGTGCATTCAGTCCGACTAATGTCGAGGTAATCACGGACATCGTCGATGCGTTGGTGCCGACACCGAGCAACAACGTGCCACGGTCTTCGTTCACCAAGATGCGTTGCCAGCTATTGGCAGGGACATTACTGACTGCAATGGTCTTGGTGCCACGTTTGGCACTGATTTTGTAGGTCGAATTGGCTGCGATGTATTCGTTCTGGATGCGGATCCGTGGGTTGGCGGCTCCACCGACGCTAATCAGGGTGCCTGGCCCGGCGATTTTGGCCCAGAGTGCTATCGAATAGGTCCCGGTGATTACCGCGGCGGCATCACGGACATAGATGGATTGGTTCGGTGCGTCGATATTCAAGCGTGCACTGCGGCGTCCGTCTTCGATTGCGATAATTGGACAGGTGACACAGTCAGTGACAAAGCGTGAATCAGAACGGTTGTCGAAGTCACGGCTGCCGTTTTCGGCTTCGAAGTCGATACGCACACGCATGTTGTCATGCAAGTGAGCACGACCGTCGTTGAAGTCCGACACACGGCCACTGATAGTGCCAGCCCCGACGAGTTGGAGTGCCGTCGTATACGGATCGGGTGCGACCAAGGTGACGCGGGGGGGTGATGCGTCCACTTCAATCGGATTGCTGAGATTGGCGACCGACACCGTCCGTGTATTGAGTTGCTGGTCACGCACGGTGGCGTCGACGAGATAGAATCCCGTTGGGGTGGCAAATGGCAGGTCAATCACCGCAACCCACGTCCCGGATTGCAGCTCAGCCAAGACTGGGCCTTCGGTCAAGACACGACCGCCTTGATCACGAATGGTGACTGTGACGTCCTTCACACCGCTCCCGGCCACACCTGCGGTGTTGGCGAGGGTCGGATCGCTGGCCGAGAGCCGCAAGGTCAGGTAGTGATGCAGTTTGTCTGCGCTGGTGACGACAGGGTAGGTAGTGACCGTTTTGCCGACTACCGTGCGAGTATTGCTCAGTAGTGCGACGGTCGGGGCCGTGTTGTCGACATACACCGACGACGTGACCGTGCGCTGATTATCGACCGAGTCGTAGGCGATAGCGGTGATGCCGTACAACCCTTCGGTTTTGGTGAGGGTCTGCGTCGCATCGATGCTAAAGGTCGGACAGTATGCAACACCGGCGGTGACATCGGTACAGCGTGGTGCGCTGGTTGTGCTGGTGGTGCGGTACGGTGTGGTCGTGGTGACATCGACGTTGGTGACCATACTGGTGGCATCACCCGTACGCAACCCGAGCAATAACGGTGTTGCGTTGGTGTATTCAGGCACATCGATGCTCATCGTCGGTGCATCGGCGTCGATGACGACACTGCTCAAATCGGCATGGACTACGCCTTGAGACCCTTGGCTATACGCCAGTGCGTAGATTTTGGCGTTGCTCAGGCCGGATGGGGTCAGACT
>CAIPUQ010000428.1 GCA_903868295.1 uncultured Roseiflexaceae bacterium | reverse complement strand
TACCACACCCTCGTCGAACGGCGGAGCCGGGGCGAATCTGTCGCCTATGTGACGAACCACCGCGAGTTCTATGGGCATGACTTCTATGTCGATGCACGGGTGCTTGTACCGCGACCCGAAACCGAGCTGTTGGTCGACTGCGCCATCGCAGCGGCCCGAATCCTACATCCGCCCGTCATCGTTGATGTCGGCAGCGGATCGGGCTGCATCGGGGTCGCCCTTGCACGCGCTGGCGCAGCACCGACCATCATCGGCACCGATGTGTCGGGCGATGCACTTGCTGTGAGTGCCATCAATCGCGACCGGCATGGCCTCAACGCACAGATACATCTATTGCACGCCGATTTGTGCACGGCGTGTGCGCCGGTGTCGTTCATGGTCAGTAATCCACCGTATGTCATGGATGACGATGGCAATGCCGATGTGCGGCTACACGAACCACATATCGCACTCTTTGGCGGGGACCCAGACGGTGCAGCGGTGTACCGGCGCTTCGCCCAGCTGTTGCCGCATCATTTGCTGAACCCGGGATATTTCGCCTGCGAAATCGATCCGCGCCAATCAGATATCGTCTGCGCGTTGTTACAGGATAACTTCCCGACTGGCCGTGTCGTCCTGCACCACGACCTCGCTGGGCATGCCCGTGTCGTCGAGCTCTGGCTTGAGTCGTCGCGCGAGCTCTCGGAGCGGTCGCACCGCTGACCACACCAGACCAAGCGCCGTCGCCCCGAGTGCAAGTGCCCCCCACCACGTCGGCCCCGCCACGCCCCACCACCACAGCAATCCGAGCCACAGCAACGCAGTGCCCACCCCGTGCAACGGCACTATTGCCCGTGCGGTGTCGCGCTCGCGCAGACCGAGCACCACCGTTGCCGCTGCAGCCGCCAGGGCGGTGCCCCAGGCAGCCGCCGCAACGCCGTAGCTGGGAATGAACATGATATTCACCCCGAGATTGACCACTGCGGCTACCATACTGCCCCACCCGAACACCGCCGTGCGGCCATCACGCACCGCACGAATCCCCAAGAGCATCTGCACTCCACCCAACAGCGGCATACTCGACAACGCCAGCACGTACGGGGCCGCCGGCAGCGCCGCAGCGCCGCCAATGACCCACAGCAACGCAGGCGCAAGCAGGACCAAGACGCCGATCGACAGCAAGACTACCGGCATGTAGACCCGGTACGACAGCGCGAGAAATGCATCATCGTCGCGGTAGCGCGGCTGCAAGGCAATCGGTTGCCAGGCGTTCTTGAGTGGTTCGATGGCAAATGCCAACAACGAAGCAACCAACACCGCCAACGCATAGTGGCCGAGTGCGAGCGCATCTACCTGCGGCGCCAACAGCCAGCGATCGGCATACAACAATACCCAGCCGGTCAGGCTGACCGGCAACAGTGGGAGCCCCGTGCGGAGCACGGTTTTGATGACACGCACATCGACTCGTTGACCCACCAGCGACCATCCCAAGCCGATTGTGAGCAGCGCCATCAGCATATTGGTGAGTGCGGCGGCCTGGACCATGCCCACCACCCCACCATCCCACCACACAACCAACCCGATCCGCGTGGATGCGGTGATAACGACTAACCCGATCATCGACCATACCACCCGGCGCACGTCGTTACGGAGCTTGAATACGCTCAAAAACAGCGTGTACACAACCGCAAACGGCAATGCACCAACCAGATAGGGCATTGCTTCGGTCGTCTCAGGTCGTGCAATAATCTGCCCAATCAGCGGCGCACAGACGAGCAATCCAGCACCAATGACCAGCCCTAGGCCGACCACGACGGCACCAGCACTGACGATGATGGTGCGCCGTTGGGCTTCGTCGCTGGTGGCGATATACATGCCGGCGAGCACCGTACCGATCCCCCACAGCGCCACCGTATACGCCCCTTGCCAGAGCGACAGCAAGATATCCACAGTGCCGTACCCAGCAACGCCAATGGCGCGTGTGTAGAGCGGAGTGAGGACGAGTGCCACCAGCGGCCCAATCAGGCCGACAGCGGTGTACCAGAGGGTTGTCTGTGCAAAGCGCTTCACGCCACTCCTTGCCACGATGGGTATGGGGCTTTCTGACTGTTACAATAGCACGGTATTGGTGACAAAGGAGCTCATGTGCAGTATCGTCTGTTGGCACTCGACCTCGACGGGACCGTGGTCAATCACGACCTCTCCGTCAGTCCGCGCGTCCGCAAAGCCATTGAAGCCGCCCAGCGAGCCGGCGTGATCGTGACCATTGCCACCGGGCGCATGTACGGTGCTGCGATGCCCTTTGCACGATTGCTCGACATACAGGCCCCGCTTATTTGTTACCAGGGTGCGGTCATCCAAAACGCCAGCGATGCACATATCCGCTTTGCGGCGACCATGCCCGGTGCAGCAACTGCCGAAGCCATCACGTATCTGCTCGCCAACGACATTTTTGTGGTTGCCTACATCGACGAGGTCTTGCACATCGCCCACAAACGGCCAGAGTTGGATGTCTATCTGAGCTACCACCCCGAAGGCGCCGAGGTACGCGTCTGCGACGACCTCCAAGCCGTCGTGCATGCCCATGCGCCGACCAAAGTCCTCTTTGTGGCCCAACCCGAGCAGGTCGCGCCGCTGTTGGCCGAACTCGCTGCCCGTGTCGGAGATCGACTGGTGACGACCCAATCCCATGCACTGTTTGGAGAGTTGACGGCACTCGGGGTCAACAAAGGGGTCGCGCTGGCTGAATTAGCACGGCAGCTCGACATCCCCCGCGACGCCGTTGTGGCAATCGGCGATCAGGCAAATGATCTCGAAATGGTCGAATGGGCGGGTCTCGGCCTCGCTATGGGGAATGCCATCGCGCCGCTCAAAGCAGTCGCCAACCACATCCTGCCGACGATCAACGAAGACGGGGTAGCAGTCGCCATCGAACAATTCATCTTGTAGCGCTGCGTCGTTTGGGTACACGAAAAACGCTTTCGACAGATGTCGAAAGCGTTTCGTTGCATTGACTCGGGCAATCTTCTATACTAAAGATTAGCGCGAGCGATACATGGTGCGCAAGCATTTGGTGCAGACGCTGACTTGTACCTGAAGGCCACCCTCGAGGGTCAATGTGGTGCGCTGGATGTTTGCCTTGAAGGTACGATTGGTGCGAGGGGCACGACGGAACCAACCACCGGTTGCTTGGTGACGGATGTTCCGACCGAACGTCAATCCCTTATCGCAGATTTGGCACTTCGCCATGGGGAACTCCTCCTCAGGAGACGGCTCGCCGACTCAATTAGCATGTGACACACTAATGAAAGATGATACCATACATACCCAAGACACGCAAACGCGCCCGACGACGGATGCCTATCTGACACTCACCCATCGCGCCGTAGCGAACTTTATCGTCCATGCCTTGCGTCAACACCCTGCAGTGATTGCCATTGGGCGGCCAGCGACACCTATCATCGCAGACGATGCTTGGCAGGCGATACCATTACCGAGCATCACCGATGTTACCGTTCTCGTCACTATGGGTGCCGATGTCGACCTGACCGCACAGCGCCAGTTCCTCCAGGCAGAGCTCACGCAACGCCTCGCTGACTGGCTCGAGCGGCCCGTAGCGATCACAATCCACGTCACCGACCTCGCCCCCGTCGTCTGAGGTGATTTCCTCTATCAGGGAGAATACTGTGCCCCGCATCAAAATTGTCACCGACAGCACCGCCGACATTCCCGCCGAGTTGGCGAACGAACTCGATATTAGTATCATCCCTTCACAAGTGCAGTTTGGTGACCAGGCATTTCGTGTCGGCACCGAACTGAGCAACGAACAATACTATCAGCTCATCTCCGATGGACGGCTCCGTCCGCGCTTTTTGCCGCCAAGCACTGTCGATATCGACAACGTGTTCCGCAAATTGACCGTCCAACACGACTACATCTTTTCGATTCACATGGCGACCCAACTCACGCCGATATATCGAACGGTCCAGCAACTACCGTCACGGATCCCGGCGACTGCCGCCAAAATCCGTGTCGTCGACAGCAAGTCATTCTCTGCAGGGCTGGGGACGATTGTCACGCGCGCCGCCCGCGCCATCCAAGACGGTGCCTCGCCTTCCGAAGTCGAGCGCCTCATCGCCGATACGGTAGGGCAGACACACTTCGTCTTTTTTGTCGACACGATCGATGCACTCGAACAAGCGGGCTGTCTCGAATACGCCAACAGTGCCATCAGCACGCTCCAACGCATCAAACCACTCTTGCTCCTCGACGACGGCGAAATAGTTCTCTACGAGCGCACCCGGACTCGTACCAAAGCCATCGAAGGCTTGGCCACCTTTGTCGAAGACTTCCCCAAAGTCCAAGCCGTCACCGTGCTGTATAGCACCGCCGCCGAAGATGTCGAGAAGTTCCTCGAGCGCCTCGATCCTATTTTTCCACGGGCAGATGTCACGACCATCCAAATGAATCCAAGCAACGCAGCGATACTGGGACCGGGGGCCATGGGAGTGTCCGTTTATGAAGGAATCGCCTGATCCGCTGTTGCTCCGCGACGCCATCAAATCGCTCGGCAACGCCCTGCGTGCCGAACAAAAATGTTCCTATGCCAACACCAGTCAATCCACCGGTCTCGATGCATTCATCGACGACTGGTTGTGCGATTACCCGGGCGTCGCGCAATACCCACCGCTGACCGTCGTCGTCAACGCCCTGCGTGGCTACGACGTCCTCAGCATGCACACCCGCCAGCAACGTGGCGAGGCAGGCCTCAGGGCGCTACTGGCCCTCTATAACGCAACGACCACCGCGGTCGATGGTGATCCACCAGCTCCCAAGAGCGAACGCGTGCGTACACCGCAACCTGCCTCCCCTCCAGCAGCAATGGTACGCCCTGCTCCACCGACACCTGCGCCCACGGCAAAGGCACCCGCCAAACCCAAGAAGACCACCGTTCCCACCAGCGGCACGCCGGTGACCCTCAATTCGACACTCGACGTCGTCCCCGGCATCGGAACAAGCAATGCCAAAGCATTCCGACGCCTCGGCGTCCGGACCGTGCGGGACGTGCTGTATCACTTCCCATCGCGCCACGAAGACCGCGCCAATCGTCAATCAATCGCCGACATGCGCGCCGGCGAGACCTACTCGGTGGTCGGTACCATCATCGACGCACGCACTTTCACGATGCGTGCAGGTGGCAGCGGACTCGAGTTCAAAATCGAAGACGACAGCGGCATCCTCAAGTTGTCGTTTTTTCGGCAACCGTGGCTGGCCAAACAGCTCAAAATCGGCGCGACCATCATGGTCAGCGGCAAAGTCGAGCACTTCAACGGTATGCGGCAGATGACCGGCCCAGATTGGCAATTCTATCAGGGTGAGTCCGCAGAGGAGCTGCTCCACGTTGGTCGCCTTGTGCCGATCTATCCGTTGACCGAAGGCTTGGTCGAAAAAGGCGGTCGCGAGATTATCAAAAAACTCGTCGACGGCTACACCGCCCAAATCGCCGATCCGCTCCCAGCAGATGTCCGCTCCCGTGCGCGGCTGCTCGATTTGCAGACCGCCATCCGTCTGAAGCACTTCCCACGGACCAGTGAGGACTTGCTCCGCGCAGACCAACGACTCGGGTTTGACGAGTTTCTGGCCATACAGCTGGGTGTGCTCCAACGCAAAATGATTTCGCAGCACGAGCACTCTCTGCCCATCCCATACAACGACAACGTGCACCGTGCATTTTTGGCCAAGTTGCCCTTTGCGCTGACCAACGCGCAAACGCGATCGCTGGGCGAGATTTTTGCAGATATCGGCACACCGGTACCCATGGCCCGTCTGTTGCAAGGCGATGTCGGGAGCGGCAAAACCGCCGTCGCTGCTGCAGCTGCACTGCAAGCCATTGCCAACGGATTCCAAGCAGCGATTATGGCACCCACCGAAATCCTGGCCGAACAACACTATCGCGGGTTATCTGTCCTGCTCGGGGATATCGACATCCCCCGTGCGGGGCAGAGCGTCGCGTCGACCATTGACAGCGAACGCGAACAACGCATCTCCGAAATCCAACTCCTCCTCGGGATTGACCCTGCCCGACCCAACGGCGTGCGCGTGGCGCTGTTGACCGGGAGCCTCGGTGTCAAAGAGCGGCGCCGGGTGCTCGAAGGCGTCGCGAACGGCGACATCGACCTCGTCGTCGGCACACACGCGCTCATCACGGATGCCGTCCAGTACCATCGGCTCGGCTTGGCGGTGGTCGACGAACAGCATCGGTTCGGTGTCGAACAACGCCAAGCGCTCAAGGACAAAGGCACGAGTCCGCATCTCCTGGTCATGACCGCCACACCCATCCCACGGACCCTGACGATGACCATCTATGGCGACCTCGACACGTCGATCCTCGACGAGTTGCCGCCGGGACGGCAGTCGATAGCCACCAAGCGCATCCGAGCCCACGAGCGCGAACGTGCCTACAAACACATCCGTCGTGAAGTGGGCAACGGCCGGCAGGTCTTTGTCATCTGTCCGTTGGTCGAAGAGAGCGAGACCCTGGATGTCGCCTCGGCCGAAGAAATGCACGTCCGCCTGCAAAATGACGTCTTCCCTGATTTGCGCGTGACACTCATCCACGGCAAAATGCATTCCCGTGACAAAGACGCAGTGATGGTGTCGTTCCGCAATCACGAATACGACATCCTCGTGGCTACTGCCGTCATCGAGGTGGGTATCGACATCCCCAATGCAACGACGGTGCTCATCGAAGGCGCCGAACGCTTCGGATTGGCACAGCTCCACCAGTTCCGTGGCCGTGTCGGGCGTGGTGCACACAAGAGCTACTGCATTTTGGTCAGCGACAATGACTCGGACAACACCAGTGAACGCCTCAAGGCGATGGAAGAGACCCGCGATGGGTTCATCCTGGCCGAAAAAGACCTCCAATTGCGTGGCCCGGGTGAGTTTTTTGGGACGCGCCAAAGCGGCCTGCCCGATCTCAAAATCGCCAAACTCACCGACACCGACCTGTTGCTCAGTGCGCAATCCGAGGCCAAAATCATCCTGCGCGCCGACCCCGAGCTCGCCAGCATCGAACACGCCCTTCTCCGTGCGCAGGTCGAAGCCTTTTGGGCCAAAGCAGTCGAGGCGAACTAGCACTCGGCGCCGAGCGCGCAGGAGCAGCGCGGTCGGGTTTTTTTCATGAAAAAGAAAACAACCAAATACGATATACTGTCGTAAGTACCACGAGACGAAAAAAGGACAGGGGATGTCACGTCCCAATCACGACCTCACGCCGATCACTGCTTGGACCATCACCCCGGAGTGGCAAGAGCATCCGCTCGAAGCGCTCCTCGGCAGTGAACTCGACCCCAAATACATGGCACGCAGTCAAGCGCGTGGGTTGGCGGTACACCGTTCAGATTCGTTGCAGCGGATGGTGTTGCGCTGGGCCAAAAGCAGCAGGTTCCGCAACGCGCAGGCCGTGGTCGAGCGCGAGCCACAGCGCATCCTCAGCCGCAATGTTTTTTTGTATGAGCTCAAAACATCGACCGAGGTACGCAGCGAACCACATGCCAAGCGCATCCCACTCCCCACACGGTATACACCGCATGCCGAAGCACCGCTCGACGTGTGGGATGTCGAAGTGCCCGAGTCTGCCCGCTATGTACAGGTCAAACCGACGCCCATCCGCATCCCCGGTTCGGACCAGGTCGTGGTCTGTGAAGACTGCGATGGCCAAGGCGAACTCCTCTGTGCCGAGTGCACCGGCCGCGGTACCGTCGAACGTATGGTCAAAGTACGGGCTGGCGATGGGAGCGTGACGACACAACCGCAAGAGCGCGCGTGTACGCCCTGCCAAGGATCAGGCATGATTGCCTGTCGGCGCTGCAACGCCCGCGGCGAGCTCCTCGAAGAACAGCTCTTTCTCTGGTCGCGCATCACACATACCTTGCATGGCGAAGACGACCCGACCGCACCGCACCCACGCCTCCTCAATCAGCAGGCGCAGGTGGTCTATCGCGACGCAGTCCGGCTCGACGACCCGCGCTGGCAACACATCCCTGCAATCGCCGACCTTATCACGCAGGCGACGCGCGCACACGTGCACGACGGCGTCGTATTGGATGCCGAGTTGACCATACGCGCCACACCGCTCACCGACATCACCTATCTCGTGGGTGGACGGTCACGCTCCATTGCAGTCATCGGCTATACCAATGTTGTCGCAGCCGATCGTTCGTTTTATGATTGGCGCTCGATTGCCGTCGTCGCATTGGTCATCTTGGCAGGAATCATCGCAACGGCAATCGTTATCGCGTGGCGCTGACCGGGGGCGTACCCCTGCAACGGTAGTACTAGTAGGATCTACACCCGCCGCGACAGCGAGGAACACTATGACAATACGCCTCTCACTCAAACAGATGCATTGGGAACTCGCCCCAATAGCCCCCGCAGCGCATATCGATGCACTGGCCGAGGGCAGTCACATCAGCACCTTCATGGCCCGGCTCTTGTACGGTCGTGGCTTTACGTCGGTGCCTGCCATCCAACAGTTTTTGGCGTGCCGTGATCCGCACCACGACCCGTTGCTGATGCACGATATGCGGGCAGCCGCCCAACGCGTCATCACCGCCATCCACGAGCAAGAGGCTATCGCCGTCTACGGTGACTTCGATGCCGATGGCATCACGGCAACCAGCCTCATCTGCGATGCGTTCCAACAGCTCGGTGCCAACATCGCCCCATACATCCCCCACCGCACTACCGAGGGCTATGGCCTGAACCACGAGGCGATGCATCGCCTCGCACAGAGCGGCGTGAAGCTGTTGGTGACCGTTGACTGCGGAATCAGCAACGTGTCTGAGGTCGCTTTGGCTCGTGAACTGGGTATGGATGTGATTATTACCGACCACCACGCGCCGCCTGCCGAGCTCCCCGTTGCCACTGCCGTGGTCAACCCCAAACTAGCGCAATGCCCCTACCCCGACAAAGGGCTCGTCGGCGTCGGCATTGCCTACAAACTCATCGAAGCAATTGGGCTCCTCGGCATGCCCCTCAGCAACGAACAGATGACCAATTTGCTCGATTTGGTGGCACTCGGAACCGTTGCGGATTTGGGACCATTACAGGGCGAAAACCGTTCACTCGTGGCCCGCGGACTGCATGTCCTTGCTAATAGCCAACGACCTGGCATCCGCGCCCTCATCGCTGTCGCTGGCATCACCCCAGCAGCACTCAAAGCCGATGACATCGGCTTCAAACTCGGGCCACGTATCAACGCAGCCGGTCGACTCGAAGACGCCGTGCCCGCCTACGAACTCCTCTTGACCGAGGATTTTCTCGAGGCGCAGGCCAAAGCACAGCATCTCAACGAGACCAACATCGAACGACAACACCAGACCAAACTCCTCCAAGAACGCGTCGCTGCTGCACTGACTGCCCAGCACGACACGCCCGATGCGTATGACCGCATCATCGTGCATGCTGACCCCGACGCACATGCCGGGTTGGTTGGTCTCGCTGCAGCCCGCATCGCCGAACAGTTCGCGCGGCCAGCCATCATCATCGAACGCGGCGAACCACATTCGCGTGGGTCGGCACGCTCTGGCGGCATGATCAACATGGTCGAGGCCCTACGCAACTGCGGCGCAACCTTCGTCAAAATGGGTGGGCACGCAGCTGCTGCCGGCTTTACCATCGAATCTAGCCAGATCGACACCTTGCGCCGTCTGCTCAACGAATACGCAGCTGCCCACGACATCCAAGTTGGGGTGCGCACGCTCCACATCGACAGTGAGGTACCACACGATGCCATCAGCTTGGACCTCGTCAACGAACTCGCGCAGCTCGAGCCGTGTGGGCACAGCAATCATTCGGCCGTGTTGTTGGCACGCAATTGCCGCGTCATCTCGGCGCAACCGATGGGGAGCGACAATAAACACCTCAGACTCAAGCTCGACCTCGCAGGTCGCGTCATGACCGCCATTGTCTGGGGCGAAGGCGCACACTCCCATCACTTCACCCGCATCCCGGCAGTCGATATCGTCTTTCACCCCCAACGCAACGAATGGAACGGCCGCGTCGAGGTCCAACTCATCCTGCACGACCTGCGCTCGGCCCGCCCCCGCGATGCTGCACCACAGGCACCTCTCCTCACACACGAGTAGTTTTTATGTCTACTTGTTGCATATCCGTAGATTTTCGTGTACTCTCGTAGTATCGTCTGTAGTAATGGCGGAGTAGGCATGAGCAAGGCAAAAATCCCAAGCACCGAGCGCACCCCACGGCGCCGCCGCGCGAGTGCCGCCTCGACACTCCGCCCCGAGCATCGTATCGAGCTGACGGCACTGTCATTGTTGGCAATCGCCGGGGTCACCAGCATCTTCTATGTGACAGGCAGTGCAGGCACTGTCGGTAGCACCTGGAAGGTGTGGATGGAGTATTTCTTCGGTTGGGGCGCACTCGTCCTACCGTTGTTTATGGGCGTCGTCGGCGTCTTGATGTTTATACGTGGTCAAAACAATCCCAATCACAGCCGCGGCTGGCAATTGACCGGGATGACCATATTCATTCTGTGTATTTTGTTGTCGCTCGAGTTTTTTGTCGGAGCCGGCGATGTCCGCCCGGGCATTGGTGGTGGTGTGGTCGGGCATTTTTTTGCGGTCATTTTTGGGACGGGTATTGGCCGACCCGCGACTGCAGCAATTACTGCACTCGGACTACTCATCGGTGGTATGTTGGCGTTTGACTTCACGGTGATGCAACTCCTGAGTGTGCTCAAACAGGGTGCTGCTGCGGTATATACCCGCATCCGTGGCGTCAACATTGGTCTGCCGGCGACCACCGGTCGCCGTGCCGAGGTTCCCGTACGGCGCACCACCGTCCAGCCCAAAACCGCAGTACCCATCGATTACGACGACGAACTGGCAGCAATCCTCGAGCGCCCCATCGACAGCGCTGTGCCGGCACGACCCACTGCCACCCAAAAAAAGGCAATCCTGCCTGCACCAGCCGATACGACCGTCACGAGTGATACCACCGAGCCGACTCCTGCTGCACCCGCACGCCCTCCCGTGCCCATCAACACGCGCACATCGATCCCCGGGGTCGCGGTCCAAACCACTTTCGACATCCCCGAAAACGGGAGCTCATACCGCGCCTGGGCACTCCCTTCGCCGGATTTGCTGCGCTACTCGGTCGAAGCCGAGGTGCACGATGACGAACACCGCAATAAGTCACGGCTCATTGAGGACACCCTGGCGAGCTTCAAGGTCGAGGCACGGGTGGTCAACATCAACGTGGGACCGGCGGTCACACAATACGAACTGCAACCAGCCGTCGGCGTCAAAGTCAACAAAATCACCACCCTCGACAAAGACTTGGCCCTTGCATTGGCCGCCCCGTCGATCCGTATCGAAGCACCCATCCCCGGCAAATCGGTGGTTGGCATCGAAATCCCCAATTCGTCGATTAGTACGGTGGCGTTACGAGACATCGTCGAGAGCGACGAATTCGTCCGTTCCAAAGCCAAGCTCCGCCTGCCACTGGGCAAGGACGTCTCGGGCATGCCCATCGTCGCCGGGATGGAGCGTATGCCCCATCTGTTAGTCGCCGGCAGCACCGGCAGCGGTAAATCGGTGGCCATCAACTGCTTCATCTGTGCATTGCTGATGCGCCATACGCCAGACGACCTCAAGTTCATCATGGTCGACCCCAAACGGGTCGAGCTGGTCGGCTATAACGGCATCCCGCACCTCTTGGCACCCGTGGTAACCGAGGTCGAGCGCGTCGTCCCCACCCTCAAGTGGGCAGTGCGCGAGATGGAACGTCGCTACAAACTCTTTGCCAAAAACGGCGTGCGTAACCTCGACAGCTACCGTGCCTTGGCACGCGAACGCACCGACCTCGAGACGATGCCGTACATCGTCATCATCATCGACGAGCTTGCCGACCTGATGATGATGGCTCCGGACGATGTCGAGACCCTCATCTGCCGGCTCGCCCAAATGGCCCGGGCAACGGGGATCCACCTCATCATTGCGACCCAACGCCCATCGGTGGATGTGGTGACGGGGCTCATCAAAGCCAACTTCCCCTCACGTATGGCATTTGCGGTCACCTCACAAATCGACTCACGCGTCATTCTCGACCAGCCCGGTGCCGAACAACTGCTCGGCCGCGGTGACATGCTGTTTACCCCGGCTGATTCGCCACGTACCCTGCGCGTCCAAGGCACCTACCTCACCGATGACGAAGTCGAGCATATCGTGCGCTTTTGGCGGGCTGCCAAGCCCCCCGAAGACGATGCCATTGCCACGCCGTCGGATGCTGACGCAGACGACACGATCTCCCCTCCGCCTGCGGCATATACTCCCACCCCGGTCGCCGCCGACCTGCAACCCGAGTTGGCCCGTGTCGAACGCTTGCCGGTCAGCCCACGCGAGCCTGTGCCGCATGCCGACGACGTGATCCCTGTAGACTTCGATGCCGACGAAGTGCTCGCGCCCATGCAACCCATCGCCGAGTTCTTGTCGGCCACCGAGCAAGACGGTTTGCTCCCCGAAGCGATACGCCTGGTCCAACAGCACAAACGGGCTTCGGCATCGTTGCTCCAACGGCGCTTACGGATCGGCTACAGCAAGGCATCACAACTCATCGATCTGCTCGAGGAACACGGTATCGTCGGACCCGCCGAAGAAGGCCGCTCGCGCGAGGTCTTGTCGACCCCCGCAAACGGCCCGCGTGTACCCGGCAACGACATCGACTAGAGAATTTCGATATCGCACCCAAATGCTTTGCGAAACAAGCCCGCTGCCCGATTGGCATCCCACACCTCGACGGTGTTGTCGCCGGCGGCTTGCGTCACCATGCGCACGGTTTTGCCGATCTCGACATGGATGTTTTGGACAACCTGGTTCTTGCGGCGCTCCAAGAACTCTGCCAGGCGCAGCAAAGCGGACAATTTGGCGACGAGTACATCATCCCCCGGGTTCAGTACTGCTGCGTAATTATCGACCGACACGTCGCCTTTGCGATGGTAACGGACCAACAACGCGAGAATCGCCACCTCGCGGTGATCGAACCCCTGCATTGGACTGTTGACCAACAAATACGCCCCGTGTTTGTGATGATCGTAGTAATTGACCGCATTGCCGATGTCGTGCAGAATCGCCGCATGCCCGAGCAGTTCGCGTGCCGTTGTATCGAACCCATGTAACGGCAAGAGTTGGTCAAACATCGACACCGCCAACTCACGTACCTTGGCCGAGTGCGTCACTTCGTAGTTGTACAACCGTGCCAAGTTTTGCACACTAAAGGCACGAATATCTGGAATAAGCGGTGCGTGCTGCTGCATGAAGTGCTCAAAAAAGATGCCTTCGCGGAGCCCTTGTCCACTGATCATGATGCGTTTGTACTTGCCGCGGCGCATCACTTCGGTGAGGATAGCGCTACCCGCCAAGATCAAATCAGCCCGGTCTTTGCTCAAGCCAGGGATGTTTTCTCGCTGCTTGACCGACAACCCACGGAACAGCTCATACAACTCGTAGACACGCTCGCTGCTCAGTGCATGCCCATGGACGCGGTCGATGGGATGGTTGCGGAGCTTCTGATCTATTTCGGCCAACGCCCGGATGGTACCGCCGATACCGGCTAGTTCACCACCTTGACCGACCAACCACGGTACGTCGTCAAACTGCGCAGCAATGGCTTTTTCGAGGGTTTTGCTATCTTTGGCACTAATCGGGTCGCTGTTGACGTAGCGATCGGTCAGGCGAACCGCACCAATCGGACGACTGATGCTCGCTTCGACGGCGCGTTGGCGCACCACGGTTACCTGCGTGCTCCCGCCACCGATGTCTATCACACTGCCGTTCCGCACATTCAAGGTATTGATTGCACCCAAATATCCATAGTAGGCTTCTTCGCTGGCCGTCAGCACGCGGAAGCGCAACCCCGCTTCGGCCTCGACACGGTCGAGGAACTCTTCGCGATTGGTGGCCTCACGCACCGCACTGGTGGCAACCGGTACGATTGTGTCTACCCCACTGCCACGGCACATCTGATGGAAGAGTCGCATCGTCTTGATAGCACGGTTCATGGGGATGTCTTGGAGCTTCCCGTCTGTACCGATGCCATGTGCAAGCCGCACTGCCTCGCGTACTTCGTCAATGAGTTTGTACGTCTGCTGTGGAATATACCCAACCACAATCATACGGGTGGTGTTCGAGCCCAAATCAATGATTGCGATGCGCTGTTGCATAACTACCCCGTATACCATTCTGTTTGTATTGTACGCTACCGGTTCGGGTTTGAGGCAATTCAATGCGGATTGTTAGACAAGTGCAACCTCGCCATGGCGGAGCCGACCGCGTTGACGATACGGCAACCAGCGTGCTATTCTTACCATCTGTAGTACAAAATCAAAGGAGGTCGTCCATGATCGCCGATTTTGGTCCCACCGGCACTCCGCCTATGATTGGTCGCAAACTCACCATCCCCGAATGGCTGGGGTATATTGCGTCGTACCAATTCGGACCGGTCATGCCTTCCAAAGTGATTGTCCATCACACGTGGCGCCCTACCGTGGCACAGTGGCAAGGCCTCAAAAGCATGCAGGGCATGCAACATTACTTTTCGACCATGGGATGGACCGCAGCACCGCATTTTTTCGCTGCACCTGACGGTATTTGGCTGTTTACCCCGATGCGTGAACTCGGCGTCCACGCCGGCCAAGGCAACGGCAACTTCAGCAAAGGCTGGTATACCCTCGGCCTCGAGATGGTGGGCGACTACGACGTCAATCGCCCAAGCGGAGCGGTATGGGAAAACACAACGGCTATTATTGGAGGTCTGGCACTGCGCCTCGGGATGAAGCCTGCGCAGCTCATCGGATTTCACCGTGACTACAGCACCAAAACCTGCCCCGGCAAAGCCGTCACCCTCGATTGGGTCATCCCCGAAATAGAGCAGTGGCTCCGTGTCAATCCGGCATTGCCGGCCATCAAGCCGTTCGCCATCGGTACCCCTGCACCAGACACACAACAGCTCCAAAAGCAGTTGATGAGCCAGGCCTGGCAAATGCGCGGCAATGATTTCAGCGCGTACGAGCCGTTTTATCAGGCAGCCCTCGAACAACGCATTGGGCTCCCCGTCGCCAAAGCCTCTACTGCGACCTACAACGGCAAAACCTACACCATTCTGCCGTTTGCCCAAGATACCTTGTACATGGAAGTCCCCGGCTGGAATCGTCCAGCCAGCATGTGGCAGACGATTGGCACCAACGTGCCTGCAGAAAAGACGTTCGAACGGTTCCTCCTCGACGAGACCCTGCGGGCTGGTGGGACGAGCTTTCGCCCCGACAACCCGTTCCATCTCTTTCTGTTTGCCAATCGCTTCATCGGCCCGCCGCTCGCCCCAGCAGCAATGCGTGACATCGGCGGTGTGATGTACGTCTATCAGGTCTTTGCGGGCAACACCGTCTATGTGCGGGGTGACGACCCGACCAAGGTCGACTGGAAGAAGATGGCGATTGTCAGCGATCTCGGCGGGATGATCGACAGCTGGGCCGTGACGCTTCGCGATACCCTTTTGGCCGAAACGTACCGTGCCATGAAGGTCACCTATGTCGCCGACCAACAGATGCACATCCTCTCGCGGCAATGGGCATTGGGCACGCCGCTCGGGCCATCGAGCCCCCTCAAAATCGGCGACACGCAATATGTCTACCAGGTATACGCCGATGATGTGCTCTTTTCGAAGGCACCGGAGTGGAACATCGTCCATCGCCTCGGCACCTTGATGGCCAGCGCACAGCGGCGTAATCCCGTAGGAGCACTCTAACGTATGGATGCACGCAGTATTTACGAGCGCGCCGGTGGCGATGCGCCGTTTCGCCTCCTTGTCGACATCTTTTATCGGAACGTCGAGGCAACACCACTGTTGCGACCCATGTTCCCCGCCGATTTGGCTGCCGGCAAAGAATGGCAGTTCCTCTTCATTACCCAGTACTTCGGCGGTCCGACGCGCTACATCGATCAACGCGGACATCCGCGCTTGCGCATGCGCCATGCTCCGTTTGTCATCGGTCACGCCGAATCCGATGCATGGTTGCAGTGCATGCTCAGCGCCATGGATGACGTCGGCTTCGCCCCGGAAATCGACGAAGCGATGCGCACCTACTTTGCCTCGACAGCCCGCTTCATGATCAACAGCGACACCGATAGCCACCGGATTTCACTCGGGTCCAACCCCACGTAGGAACGACAGGCACAGAAAACCGGGGTGCGTGTGCACCCCGGCTCGATCAGCACTGTGGCGCGCAGAGCGCACCGCAGTGTTTCGTTATTTCATGTTGG
>CAIPUQ010000427.1 GCA_903868295.1 uncultured Roseiflexaceae bacterium | reverse complement strand
CGATCATAGATGTCGCCATTGGTCGCAGTGGGGATCGAGAACGTATAGTTTTCGTAGCCACTGTACGGCATCGCTTTGCGGATATCCCATGCAACACCCGTAGCGCGCAATCCGGGGCCGGTCATGCCGTACTGCAGTGCAGCGGCAGTGTCGATAGCGCCAATCCCCATGGTCCGCTGTTTCCAGATGATGTTGTTGGTCAGCAACGATTCGTATTCGTCGATGCGTGACGGCATCACGTCGGTGAGTGCTTTGACTGCAGGGAAGAATCCCTCCGGCAGATCGTAGGCCAATCCACCAACTCGGAAATAGCTGGTCATCATGCGTGCGCCAGAGACCATTTCGAAGATGTCGAGGATTTGCTCGCGTTCGCGGAACCCGTACAAAAACACACTCATTGCCGCCAAGTCGAGGGCGTGCGTGCCCAACCAGACCAGATGGCTCGAGATGCGTTGTAGTTCTACCAACAACACACGCGCCGCTTGGGCACGCTCCGGGATTTCGCACTGGAGCAGGCTTTCGACCGCCAGGACGTAGCTCAGATTGTTGGAGAGGGGTGCAAGATAGTCGGTACGGTCGGTCATCACCAAGGCCTGTTGATAGGTCTTGGACTCCATGCTTTTTTCGATGCCGGTATGCAAATACCCCATGTCGGGGGCTACATTGATGACCGTCTCGCCGTCGAGTTCGACGACCAAACGAAGCACACCGTGTGTGCTCGGGTGATGCGGTCCCATATTGAGGACCATCGTCTCGGTTTTGCCGGCCAATGCGGGCTCGGTGATGCTCCGTGGGGAGGGGACCGAGAGTGAATGATCGATAATGGTCATAATCCCTCTTTCGCCTTATTCTTTTGCAAAAGGCTTGTGGGCGTCGATCTGGGCTTGATTGAACGTAAAGGCGACTTCCTCGTAACCGAGTGGTGTGTCTTTGCGCTGTGGGAACCCGACCCAGTCCTCGGGCATCAAGATGCGGTCGAGTCCAGGATGGTCGGTAAAGATGATGCCAAACATGTCATACGCTTCGCGTTCTTGATAGTTGGCTGTCTGCCACATACCGGTCAACGAAGGCACGGTTGGGTTGGTCGCGTCGAGACCGACCTTGAGACAGACCCGCGTGCGATTTTTCATCGACAGGAGGTGATAGACGACTTCGAAACGCGGTGTGCGGCCCAGGTAGTCGACGCCACAGAGGTTTTCGAGGAACGAAAACGACATCTCGTCGTCGTCGCGCAGAAAGGTAGCCACGTCGATGAGATCTGCTGCGCTGATATACGCCACGACATCGCCACCACGGTGGCTGTCGAAGCGTTGGATCCGAGCGCCGAATTGTTCAGTCAGGCGCGTGCTAATAGTGGTGTTGTCCATGGGAGGTCCTTCGTCTTAGACGTGAATCGGTGCGCGATCGCGGAGCGTACCGTCCAACTTCATGCGCTCTACTTTGGCGTGTAGTTGAACAATCCCATCGATGAGGGCTTCGGGGCGCGGTGGGCAACCAGCGATGTAGACATCCACAGGGATGACTTCGTCGACGCCCTGGACGATGGCGTAGTTGTTAAACACGCCTCCGCACGACGCACAATCGCCCATGGCGATGACCCACTTGGGCTCGGACATCTGATCGTACAGTCGGCGGATGACCGGTGCCATCTTGCGTGACACGCGGCCTGCGACGATGATCAGGTCGGCTTGGCGGGGTGAGGCTCGGTTGATTTCCATCCCGAAGCGTGAGAGGTCGTAGTTGGCACCCTGTGCGCCCATCATTTCGATGGCGCAGCATGCCAAACCAAACAAAAGCGGCCACATGGCGTTGGTGCGGCCCCAATTCGCGACGGTTTCGAGTGACGTCGTGACGACGCCCATATCACCGGCTTTGGTCTCTAGTCCCATGTGAGCGCTCCCTTTTTCCAGATATACGTCAGACCGACCAGCAACACCAGCACGAAGCTTCCCATTTCGAACAAGCCGGGGATGCCCAGTTGGCGATAGACCAGTGCATAGGGAAAGAAGAAGATGACTTCGACATCAAACAAGATGAAAATCATCGCTATCAAGTTGAACTTGATGGGGAACCGCGCCGTCGCCTCGCCGATTGGCTCCATGCCGGATTCGTACGGGGCCAACTTGCGGACCGTCGGCTTCTGTGGCCCAAGGATACGTGACACGGACAGCACAAACACCGCAATAAAGAGTGCAATGCCGACCATTGCCAATAGGGGAACGTATGCGTCGAGCATGGTCATATCCTCGAAACAGTCTAGAAAAGAGAGTTTTGCCTCGCGTCATTATATGCTGTTTGTCGGCGGTGTCAAACAGCGAGCGCGTTGGCTGTCGGTCGGTCTGATTCGCCGTCGGATAGGAATGGTGCATGGTTCGCGCAGATGCGATTGCCCCTCTGTACCACAAACCGTTCGGTCAGCGGAGACGCCGTTGCGGGGTATGTTAGCTGGGAATTTGACGCAGAAGGGTGGCCATTTCGATGGCTGCCATGGCCGCTTCGGATCCTTTGTTGCCCATTTTGCTACCGGCGCGTTCAATTGCCTGTTCGATGGATTCGGTCGTGACGACACCAAAGATGCAGGGAACACCCGTTTGGATCCCGACCTGGGCGATCCCCGAGGTGACGCCCGATGTCACGTGGTCGTAATGACTCGTCGAACCACGGATCACACAACCCAATGCGATGACTGCTTGGTAGCGGCCGCTTTCGGCGAACTTTTTGGCGACGATGGGTAATTCAAATGAGCCTGGGGCCCAAGCTACATCGACGTCGGTGGGTTGCACGCCGTGGCGCGCCAGGGTATCGAGGGCGCCGTCGAGGAGGCGTTGCGTGATGATATCGTTCCAGCGGCTTACTACGATGGCGATGTGCAAACCGTGCCCAATAAACTGGCCTTGGTAGGTGGTCATGGGGGTCCCCTTTCTTTAGTTGCCGTACATCAATGATGGAGTCGTTACGTCTGATTCTCGTAGGATGGTGCGCCGATAGTCAACGAGTTGGGCCACGCTGGTAAGCGAAAGCCCATGCACGCGACAGAACACTTCGAGCTGTGGGCGACGTGCCATCGTGCCGTCGTCGTTCATTATTTCGCAGATGACACCGGCCCGGCGCCGATTGAGCAAACGTCCAAAATCGACTGCTGCTTCGGTGTGACCCGGTCGCTCGAGCACCCCACCGGCGCGCGCCCGCAAGGGGAACACATGGCCTGGGCTGACGATGTCGGCGGCGGTGCTCGCTGTATCAATGGCTACAGCAATCGTGCGGGCACGATCCGCTGCCGAAATGCCGGTTGTGATACCGGTGGCGGCTTCGATCGACACCGTGAACGCCGTGCCTGTCCCCGAGCGATTGTGTGCGACCATCGGCGCGAGGGCCAACGTATCGCAGATGTCGCCGTCGAGTGCCAGACAAATCAACCCACGGCCATGGACTGCCATGAATGCAATATGGGCCGGCGTCACCGCGTCTGCGAGACACATGAGATCGCCTTCGTTTTCGCGGTCTTCGTCATCGACGACCACAATCATGCGACCTTGGGCGAGTTCGTCGAGGATTTGGTCAATCGGTGTCAACATGCTGCGCTCTCCATGGGGTGATCATTCGTTCGATGTATTTGGCCATGATGTCGACTTCTATGTTGACCGGCGTGCCGACTGCCTGCTGCCCCATGGTGACGACGGATTGGGTATGTGCAATCATGGCAATCCCAAAACTCGTGGCATCGAGGGCTGCAACCGTCAAGCTGACGCCATCAATCGCGATGTAGCCCTTCATCACGATGTAGGTAAGCAACTCGGCAGGGGGCGTGATAGTGATGAACTTGGATTCGCCTTCGGCACGGATTGCGCTGATGTGGCCGACGCCGTCGACGTGCCCCTGCACATAATGACCACCCATGCGGCCGCCATAGGTCAGTGCGCGCTCCAGATTGACCGCACTGCCGACCCGGAGTTCACCGAGGTTGGTACAACGCAGTGTTTCGGGTGAAAGCCCCACATTGAACGATGCGTCGGTCAGGTGCGTGACGGTGAGACACACGCCTGAGACCGAGATACTGTCGCCGATGGCGGTCCCGATGAGCGCCGTGCGCGCAGCGATGGTGAGTGTGTTGTCGCGCGTATGACTCGTTTCGGCCACGAGAATGTGGCCTTGTTCCTCTACGATACCGGTAAACATGTGGTGACTCCTTGGTCAGCGGGTTGAAAGAGTGTGTCGATACGGTTGTGGAGTGCATGCAGGTGGATGTCGCCGCCATGCAGTGATTGACCGACAAAACGGTACGCACGCCAGTCGTGGAGATGGTCTATCCCAATGCCTGCCAATGGCCCCGGCGCACGATGGTTGCCGATAAGCCCTGGCGCTATGAAACTATGAATTTCGTCGATGAGCTGTGCGTCTGCACATGCCCCGGCCAATCCTGCGCCTGCTTCGAGAAGCACGTGGTTGACCCCGCGCGCACTCAGGTGGTGCATCGCCTGGGGCAGGTCGACATGGCCGTTGATTGGTTGACAGACGACCTGTACGCCGCGCTGCAGCAGGTCGTGCTGCCATACGGGCGATGCATCGCGTGTACAAAAAACCATCGTCGCGGCATCCCGTTGATCGAACACCCGGGCCGTAAGCGGTGATTGGCCGCGACTGTCGATAACGACACGCAACGGCTGCCGCTCGCTGATGGTATCGGCGAGACGTATCGTCAGGAGCGGGTCGTCGCTGAGGACGGTCCCACTACCGGTCATGATGGCATCGACACGGTTGCGGATTGCATGGACCACAGACCGGCTCGCGCTGGTGCTGATCCACTGACTCATGCCGGTGTGGGTAGCGATTTTGCCGTCGAGG
>CAIPUQ010000426.1 GCA_903868295.1 uncultured Roseiflexaceae bacterium | reverse complement strand
GTCATCCCGACAAATTGTACGGCTGGAGCACAAACGTATACGAATTACTACGCTGTCCAACAAGATTTGCCGATTATTCAGAAGCTCTGTTCTGTCGGGTCGATGAACTACTACGCACTCCCGATGACGCGCGGCAAAGTCTACGAGGTGTTCATTTCTGATTCAAAATCACTGGCATTTAATA
Organism: uncultured Roseiflexaceae bacterium; assembly: GCA_903868295.1. Taxonomy (GTDB): domain Bacteria; phylum Chloroflexota; class Chloroflexia; order Chloroflexales; family Roseiflexaceae; genus UBA965. Next base: position 6,962 of record CAIPUQ010000426.1, on the reverse strand, counting down.
CCAACGAAGCTACCAACGCCAACGGTACCCTGGACCTCGTCATGGAGCTCTACGATCCGAACCATGCACTGGTTGTCACCAGTGACGACTCTTACGAATCACAGAATCCTAACAGTTCGAATCTCGACCCCTACATCAAGCAGTTCCGTGCACCCATGGACGGCATTTATGTTGCACGCGTCTACGAAGCCACCAATGCAAACTATGGTATCTACACCTTCACCCTCAAGAATCTCTCGTATACGGGTGGCGATGATCACCGATTCGAAGGTAATGTCCCCGATACGAGCGGACTGTGCACAGACCTCTACGAACCCGATGGGTTGCCTGAACAGGCAAGTTTGATTTTTTCGAATCAGATCCAAACCGATCATCGGCTCTGCCCCAACGGCGACGCAGATTGGGTGCGTTTTTTTGCAAAAACCGGCAACACGTACGTCCTACTGACCGATACAACCGCCAATCTCAACAGTAGTTCTTCCACCACCACGCAGGGTACCGACACCATCATGACCCTGTTCGACCGTGATGCCTACACATTCATCGATCAAAACGACAACAAAGACACTACCTCGTTCGACTCGCAGCTTGTCTTTACACCACCGGTCGATGGCTTCTATTTCATCCAAATCAAAAATATCGGCGACCTCGGCAATCCGTTCTTCCAGTACAACCTCAAAAACACCGTCTGTCCCGCTGGTGCTGAGGACTGCGCCGGGCGCTCACTGAGCTCCGTGCCGACATCGACGCCAGGCGACGACTTCTTCGTTGCAACCATTACCCCCAAAGCTGGCAGTGACGAGAACGAGAACGGCTTCGATCCGACGCCGACCGAAACCCCGTTTGGCGACAGCAGCACCGGCTACGAACGTGCTGGCTATCAACCCACCAGCGAGCTCATCAACGGCCCGCTCAAGACCTTTGTCAACCGTGCCTTCGAGTATCTTTGGGCCCGCAGTGACCGCCCCGTGGTACGCCAGCAGGCCAAACGTAGCTGGTTGTGGGGCCCGACCGGTCTGATGGCCCGGAGCGAAGCGTATCTGCAAATCGCCGGCGGGATGCGCCAAGTACAGTACTTCGACAAAGGCCGTATGGAGATCAACAATCCCAACGCCAACCCACGCAACTCGTGGTTTGTGACCAGCGGATTGCTCGTGCGCGAGCTGATCACCGGCCAAATGCAGGTTGGTAATGCAGATTTTATTGACCGCGAGCCCTCCGATGTAAGCATTACCGGAGATACCAGCGACCGCAGCGGCCCGACGTACGCCAGTTTCGCTGGGGTCATCGGCACCAAAGCACCCAATCGGGTCGGTGACTATGCCGATAGTCGCATCGACCGCAACGGTACGGTATCGCCCTACGATGCGTCCGGCATCAATGCCGCTCGCATCGGGTTCTACGCACCGACCACCGGGCACAACATCCCGCAGGTCTTTTATGAGTACCTGACGAGCGCCGATGTCATTTATGTCAATGGGCGCAGTCAACGCGGTGCGTTGATGGACAACTGGGTTGCAACGATGGGCTACCCACTGAGCGAGGCGTATTGGACCAAGAGTCAAATCAACGGCATCGAGCAATGGGTGATGGTACAACCGTTTGAACGCCGTGTGCTCACCTACGTGCCCAACAACCCCGCCGGCTGGCAAATCGAACAAGGGAACGTGGGCCGCCACTACTATCGCTGGCGCTACGGCGTCGACCCCACCGAATAATCGTTCTGCAGCGCAATGACATACGAACCAGACTACTCAACCATGCCCCTCAACACCGTGGAGTTCCCCCTCCCGGTGTTGCGTCGTCGTGAAGACCCCATCGACGCCATCCACAAAATCGCTGACGATATCGGCGCCCGCCCGGTCACCTCGATTGCCGAGGCGCAGACCGCTGCCTACGTGGCCAGCCGGCTCCGACGGGCCGGTCTGCAAGTCTGGACGGACCCGTTCCGCACCCATGCGCTCGCTGGCAGCGGTGGTCTGATGGTTGCGCTTTTGGCGAGTGCCTCGATCGGCGTCTGGACGTACGAACGGCTCTATGCACTCGCTATCGCAGCAACAACCAGTGTTGTCGCCATGCTCCTCACCAACACCCTGAGCAGGCACTTCAGACGGGCCACCAGCGAAAGTCAGAATGTCGTCGCGACCCACGCCCCCATCGGTCCGGCAACCCGTCGGGTGGTACTGCTCGTGCCACTCGACACACACCAACCGCGCGACCCCATCGGCAGTCGCGAGGCGCAGGTGGCAGCAAGCGTCGCACTGCTGACCATGATGTCACTCGAGTACATCGCGCCGCTGCCGTTACCACCCGAGGTGCGCACGGTGTTGCTGCTTATTCCCGTCGTTTATTTGCTGCTCGCGGCCAGTGCCGAGCTGTGGGTTCGTTCGCAGCCGTTTTCGTCGGGTGCGGTGAGTTACGCAGGTTCTATTGCCGCGATGCTCACCGCGGTCGATGACCTCGGGCGCTTGAACAACACCGAACTCTGGGCTGTGGGATTGGGGGGCGGCACCACGGGCGCAGGGCTTGCAAATCTCGTCAAAAAATACCCCTTCGATTCCCAGGCCACGTTCTTCATCGGGCTCGAGGGACTCGGCAGGGGTACACTGAGTTATGTGCTTCACGATGTCAACGAGCGCACTCGGAGTGCAGACGATATCTTGGTTGATGTCTTTACCGAAGCAACCCGCGGGGTGCGTGCCGAGCCCCGTATCGCCAACTTCATCCCCATTGTGCGACCGCTCACCCAAGCCAAGCGACGCGCAATCAGTATTGCATGCCTGGATCACAATGGCCGGGTCCCGCTCCAAGGCTCGACCAAAGACACCTCAGAAGCAATCACCCCCGCAATTGTCGAACAGAGCGCCCGGCTCCTCACCAACGCGATCCGTGTCCTCGACAGTCACAGCACCTAGCGCTCCCGTTCACCGTTCAATACCGCCAACAAGACACTCGCATAGGCATCGACTGCCTGCACCGCCGACGATTCAAACAGCCAATCAGCCTGTTGGACCCGACAGCGTACGCCCTCAGCACGTGACTCGAGGGTCACCACTGCATGCGCACCGAGATGCTCCAACAAGAGCTCCCGCGCCTGTTGTTCCGACGGCAACCAGATAGCATCGACTGCATGCACTGCATCCATCGCCCATTCGCTGGCCCCATGGAACATCAATACCGAGTCCCCATCATGAAGCCCCAACTCGACCGCACCGGGTGCAATCAACCACGGTTCGACATCGGTGGTATCGAGGCAAAACCAATCACCATTCGCCGGTTGCCAGCGAATGCCCGCATCCGTCAGCCCTTGTGCCAAACTCCCGTCGATCATCGGCCCGTTCCTCCCGTGCTACGTTGACGCACTGATTCGATGGCGGCGATACGCTCCGATTGCATCTGCTCCAACGTCTGTACCCACGCAGCCCGATAGGGCTCCATGTGCTGTTTGAGCAAACCCGCAATCACCAAATTGCGGTACCACTTGCGGTTTGCCGGGACGACATACCACGGCGCGCGTTCGGTGCTCGTGCGGAGCATCACATCTGTATAGACATCGAGATACGACGCGAACAAGCCGCGATCATGCCAATCATCGGGAGCTAATTTCCAAGCAGTGATAAGTTCGTGCTCACGGGCCATCAGGCGGGTAGATTGTTCATCGACATCGATGTGCAAATAGCACTTGATCAGAATCGTCCCATCATCCGCCAACAACGACTCGAAGGCTGTGATATGGCCGATGCGTTGTGATTGTGTCTGGGCGTCGATGGTATCGCGGACCCGGGTGGCAACCACGTCTTCGTAGTGCGAACGATTGAAGATGCCAACCATCCCGCGGGGTGGGACTGCATGATGCACACGCCACAGAAAATCACGCCCTGCCTCTGCTGGGGTGGGCATTTTGAACGACGTAACCAGGCTCGTAACGGGGTCGCCACGTCCAATCACGAAGCGTACCACGCCGTCTTTTCCACTTGCATCGAGACCCTGCAAAACCAACACCACGCGATGCGTCCCCGCGCCAAACATGAGTGCTTCGAGTTCACTCACATCGGCCATGAGCGCTTCGGCAGCAGCTTTGCCGTCTTCTTTCGTTACCGAAGGTGTTCCGACACAGGAGCTCGATCGCAGACTGAAGCCATCACCGGTCACCGGCTGCGGGAGATACAGGCTCTCGTTCATGCCCATCCCTATCGATATGTACGTGAATGCAATGCGCATCATACCATAGCCACGCCGTCAGCCCGAGGTGATGTGGTATACTTTGGCTATCTACTCTCATTTGTGAGGCGACCCGATGAAAGAACTCTTTCGTCGCGCTCCGAAAGCGTTCACGCCAGGCGAGCAGACGCGCGATCAAGACACCCCCGACAACATGTGGGTCAAATGCCCGTCATGTGGCGATTTGACGTACCACAAGCAACTGCGCGACAACCTCAAAGTCTGCAAGTGCGGCCACCATATGCGCCTGAGTGCCGTCGAGTGGCAAGGGTTGTTCGACAGCGAATCATTCACCGAAGAAGACGGCAATATTGCACCCCTTGACCCGTTGAACTTCGTTTCTCCCAAAGATAACTACGCCCAAAAGCTCCGTGACAGTCAGCTCCAAACCGGGTTGTACGATGCCATGATTAGCGGCAATGCGAGCATCATGGGGCAAGCGTTGCAGGTGACCATCACCGAGTTCGATTTCATCGGTGGATCGATGGGTAGTGTATTCGGCGAAAAAATCGCCCGCGCTGCCGAACGCGCCTACGACCGTCGTGTCCCCCTGCTCACCATCAACGCATCGGGCGGTGCCCGCATGCACGAAGGCGTTCTGGCGTTGATGCAACTCCCCAAAGTCAACCTAACACTCGCCCGCCTGGGTACCATCGGGATGCCACACATCTCGCTGATGACGGATCCCTGCTACGGCGGCGTGCTTGCATCATATGCCTCGGTAGCCGATATCATCATTGCCGAACCCGGTGCGCGCATTGGTTTTGCTGGTCGCCGTGTCATCGAACAAACCATCCGGCAGAAGCTCCCGGCCAACTTCCAAAGCGCCGAATTCATGCTCGAACACGGCATGATTGACATGGTCGTGCCACGCAATGATCTGCGCAGCACCCTCGGTCGCTTATTCAAGCTCTATACCATGCGTGATGCCGACGCATCACCATTACCTGCTGATGTGTGAGGTCACTGCATGAAGACGCCATTCTCTGCCTGGGATAAAGTCCAGATATCGCGCCACGTCCAACGCCCACGCACACTCGATTATGTGCGGGTGCTGTGCGAAGACTTCTTCGAGTTCCATGGCGATCGTCGCTTCGCCGACGATGCAGCTATTGTTGCTGGGGTGGGTCGCATCGAAGGCCAGTCTGTGGTGATTATCGGTCACCAAAAAGGCCGCGACACGCGCGAAAACATGCGTCGCAACTTCGGCATGCCCAAACCCGAAGGGTATCGCAAGGCGATGCGCTTGTTTCATCACGCCGAAAAATTCGCGCTGCCGGTCATCTGCCTCATCGACACACCCGGTGCAGACCCGAGCATGGAGTCTGAGTCGCGTGGCCAAGGCAACGCGATTGCCGAGAACATCCTCATCATGGCGCAGTTGCGCACACCCATTGTCAGCCTCGTCATCGGCGAGGGTGGTTCGGGCGGAGCACTCGCTATCGGCGTCACCGACCGGATCCTGATGCTCGAACACTCGGTCTACTCGGTTGCAGCCCCCGAGGCCAGTGCTGCCATCTTGTGGCGCGACTCGTCCAAGGCTCCCGACGCCGCCAAAACCATGCGCATCACCGCCCAAGACCTCAAAGATATGAACATCATCGATACCATCATCCCCGAGCCCGAGGGCGGCGCCCACAACGACGCCGACGCAACCATCCGTCGGGCCGGTGTAACCATCATGCAAAACATCGATGCGCTCAATGCACTGCCAACCAGTGTGCTCCTCGATCAGCGCTATCAGAAGTATCGCGTCATGGGTGCCATCAAGACCATGCCGACGAATCAATCGAGCAACGGCGAACCATTGTCGTTCCTGTAGTCATCCGCGTCGCGCCGGCACATCCTGTGCCGGCGCGGTTTTTTTGTACAAACGAGACGCATGCCTGTGCCCACGACCATCCGCACGACGCTCAGCGACGCAACCACAGCACTGCAGCCAACATCACCCAGCGCACGCCTCGACGCGGAGCTTTTGCTCGGTCATGTGACCGGCTGGAGCCGCGCACAGCTCCTTGCGCACGCTACCGACATCATCTCCCCCAATATGTTGGCGCAGTACCACACCCTCGTCGAACGGCGGAGCCGGGGCGAATCTGTCGCCTATGTGACGAACCACCGCGAGTTCTATGGGCATGACTTCTATGTCGATGCACGGGTGCTTGTACCGCGACCCGAGACAGAGCTGTTGGTCGACTGCGCCATCGCAGCGGCCCGAATCCTACATCCGCCCGTCATCGTTGATGTCGGCAGCGGTTCGGGCTGCATCGGGGTCGCCCTTGCACGCGCTGGCGCAGCACCAACCATCATCGGCACCGATGTGTCGGCCGATGCACTTGCTGTGAGTGCCATCAATCGCGACCGGCATGGCCTCAACGCACAGATACATCTATTGCACGCCGATTTATGCACGGCGTGTGCGCCGGTGTCGTTCATGGTCAGTAACCCACCGTATGTCATGGGTGACGATGGCAATGCCGATGTGCGGCTACACGAACCACATATCGCACTCTTTGGCGGGGACCCAGACGGTGCTGCGGTGTACCGGCGCTTCGCCCAACTGTTGCCACATCATTTGCTAAGCCCGGGGTATTTCGCCTGCGAAATCGATCCGCGCCAAGCAGTCATCGTCTGTGCATTGTTACAGACTGCCTTCCCTGCTGGTCGAGTCGTCTTGCATCATGACCTCGCGGGGCATGCCCGCGTCGTCGAGCTCTGGCTGCAAACGTAAGGCGAGTTCT
>CAIPUQ010000425.1 GCA_903868295.1 uncultured Roseiflexaceae bacterium | reverse complement strand
GACACCGGCAATACGGCCAGTACCGAGAATTCCCCAACGAATTGGCGGCGTCGTCATCTTCGACTGCTCCTTGTGACTATTGGTGTGTTCCGTGGACGTGGCTATTGTACAACCAAATTTCAGCGTGATTGCGCCGTGTCTGGAAACGCCGATGTTTCTAAGAAGGAAGGAATCTGCGTCGACTGCTCATTGGCGCCCCAGCACTCCCGTTCGCAGTATCGGGAAACCGTGTGCGGCCTTTGGCTTTCGTATACTGAAAAAGACACAAAAAAAACGCGTCGCAGCGTACACTGCGACGCGTCGGGTGAAAACGTGCTTAGGAAATGACCTGATCGACAAGCTCGATGTTGGCCTTGCCGCCGTAGAAGTCCCACCATGGCTTGGCACCTTTGGCCAGAACGGCATTGAGGGCTTTGACGTTGGTGATCCCACGGTCGAGCAACCACTCTTCGAGGGCGGCAACGCCCTTGGTGGCATACGAAGGGATAGCGTCTTGCCAGGTCGCGCGGCCACAGAGCACACCAGAGAATTGGGTGCCGGCTTGGGCGGCGATTTCGAGCGTCTCACGGAAGATTTCGTCGGTTACGCCAGCGCTCAGATAGATGAACGGCTTGCCAGCTGCAGCACCAGCGGCACGGAAGTGCTCTTGGGCTTCGGCAATGGTGTATGCCTGTTCGCCGTTGAAGGCACGGGTACCGGCAACGTGCTTGATGTTGACCGGCACTTCAACCTTGAGGATGTCGACGCCGTAGCGGGGTTTGGAGAACTCCTGCATGTAGGCGGTGACGTACTTTGGCTTGACTTTGGCGAAGGCGAAGGTCGACTCGGGACCGACGTTGTCGTCATACGCCAGCGGTTCGAGGAAAAAGGGAATATCGTTGGCAGCGCATTCGGCACCGACACGCTCAATGAAGGCGTGCTTGATATCGTTGACAGAGCTGTCGTCGAAGGCATTGTAATAGAGCAGGATTTTGACGCCGTTCCCACCCAACTCGACGATGCGCTTGACGCTCCAGTTCGAGAGCAGGTCGGGCAAGCGGCCTTTGACGTTGACATCGTAGCCGGTCTTTTCGTACGAAACGAGGACGCCGGAGCCGGGCTGGCGGGCCTTGATAGCCTCCATGCCGTATTCGGGGTCCATCAAGATGGCGCTGGAATGCTGGGTCAGGATCTTGGTAACGCTGGTTTTGAAGTTGCTGAGGTCTTGGGAGGTTGCGGTGCCGTTTTCGCCACGGGCTTTCGCAATTGCCTTCTGCAACGAACCGCGCTGGTCAGCGGCGGCGGCTGCTATTACTCCGTTGCTGTCAGAACATGCCAGCAAGTGGTTGTACTTGCCCTTGGTCATTTTGACTTTCGCCACGTTCCACTCCTTGTGCGTACGCACCTAATTAGGCGATATAGCGATGAACAACATAGACGACCATCGTTGCCAGAACGGTCCCAGCGGCGACTTGCCCGGCAGTATGATTGCGCGTATGGAGACGCGACCATGCCACTGCGGCAACCACCATCCAAAAGACAATCCCGAGGCTGCGCGATTGCATCGTTGCAATTGTCGCCACTGCAGCTATCGCTGAGGCGTGCATGCTGATCTTCCACCACGCATTGATAACACCGCAGGCAGCGCCGATCACAAAAAACGACGTTGCCAGCTGGGTAATCGATGCAGGCGCGCCATAATACCCGAGAACGAGCACTGCTGTCAACATCGACAACCCACCGAGGATGTATACCTCTGTACGATCACTGCGTTTGGATATATCGGGGTCACTATACCGTCCTTGCGCCAAGCGGATCCGGTACAGGATTAACACGGGGACAATTTGCATGCACATAGCGAGTACCGCCCAGCGCAACACCACGCGCGGGTCCTCGGCAGCCAACACGGCAATCGAATAGCCGCCGATAAAGCCGAACAACGGCGAAAAAAACTTGGAAAGGAATAATGCAATGCGATCAATGCGTTCTGTGGGAACGAGCATGACATCGCTGGAGGTGTTGTGGTGCGCCATCGTGATACCTCATGTGTCGCGCTGCGTGAGCTGTGCATACTGTCGCAACACGGACTGTGCTGCGGTCGCCCAAGAAAAAGACTGTGCCTGCACTGGCCCGGATGTACGCATCGTCGCGCGGGTATCGTCGTCAGTGATTAACCGGATCAGCTGGCTGGTCAGCGCCTCGATGTCCGTAGGATCAACCAGCAGCGCTGCGCCCCCGACGACCTCGGGCAGACTCGAGACGTTCGACACAAGGGTCGGAGTCCCACAGGCGAGTGCCTCGAGCGGCGGCAACCCAAAGCCCTCGTAGAGCGATGGATAGACAAATGCCCATGCCAAATTATACACCGCGGGCAGATCATTGTCATCTAAATAATCAATGAAACGAACCGCATCGGCAATGCCTAATCGTGCAGGGCCAGCCAAGATGTCTTCGTACATCCAGCCACGCCGCCCAAAAACCACCAGCGGTGGGAGGTGCTGCCGCTCACGGGCGCGGGCGTATGCCTCGAAGAGACGTACGTAGTTCTTGCGCGGTTCGAGCGTCCCCCCCGAGAGAATGAACTGCGCTGGCAGGTCATATTTGTGCCGAATAGGTGCAGTTACTGCCTCGGGCAATGGTTGAAAGCGCGTGGCCACCGCAGCATAGACAACATCTATGCGCGCAGGATCGATCCCATAGTACTGGGTCAAATCGCGCTGCGTGGCTACCGAATCTGCAAAAATTGCTTGGGCCCGTGCCAACGAAGGCGGCACCGCTTCGCGCAGATAGCGTGCCACGCCGGGGACGGCACATTCGGGGTGCACCAGATACGAAAGATCATGGATGGTCACTATCCCCGGATTACCCGTCGGCGCCAACACAAAATCCGGCGCATGGAGGACATCGAATGCACCGATGAGCCACTCGACGGGCAGAGGAACCCGCAATCGATGCCAAAATTGCGTCAGGCG
>CAIPUQ010000424.1 GCA_903868295.1 uncultured Roseiflexaceae bacterium | reverse complement strand
GACTGCACCCATCAGCGAGGCCGACAAGCAGGCCTACCGCGACTCTATACCGCTCGACGCATGGTTGCGCCAGCGCATCGCCGCGATTGATCCACACTTCGCAGCCGAACTCGACCGTCTGCACTTCGAGCGCGAGTCCGAGCAGGCGATGCGGCGGGAGTTTTTTCATGATGGTGGGAGGTAGGGGGAAATCTAGCCGTTGAACTCCGGGATTTGTTGATCGATTCTGAGTTGGACGCGGCGCATGCGAATCCCCTGGTGTATTGCTGGGAGTGTATGACTCTGAATGGTTAAGCTCGCATGCGCTTCTTCGTAGAAAATACGCGGAATATTTCCATTTTCGTCCCGTAAATAGGCATTCGTCCAATATGAAAAAAGTCGGTCTTTGGCACCATCGAGTAGCGCTGCACTGATAAGTTTGGCTCGTTTGTGTGCCTGATTCAGCGCGCGGTCGGCAGGCACGAGGTTCCACAAATCTCCACATGGCCAAGCTGCCCACGGCAAAATGTGGTCGATGTCGTATGTATCCGTTAATTCTTTCCCACTCCAAATACAGTAGAGTTTGTGCCCTTTTGCTTGCATCTGCTGGGCATATTTTTTGGCGCGGAGCTGGTCTCGTTGCAAATCTGCCCACTCCATTGCAAGGTTTAGCTTGATGGGTTCCAACTGCCGGCCTTGCGAAAATGCATAGCCGTTCATGAGCCTTTGCCATTCGAGAATGAGTGACGGTTCGATCCAGAAGCCAAACCGGGCAATACTCATCCATATTTGTCGCGACATTTTGACGGTACCAAATGACTGCAAAAATGATTCATCGATGTAAACTGAATCATTTTTTGCAAGAGGACGCTGTCGCTCGATGGTAAAAACCTGCCGTCCATCATCAAAAGTGATGAAGTGCGCCGGCATTTTCTCGATACAATCGCATGCATCTTTAATGGCGCGTACCAATAGAGTGGCACGGTCCCCAGTCAGTGTATTGCCAATATACAAGTCCGTCGTCGCGTTCGGCGGTAGGGAATTGTACGCAGCACCAGCAAAAGAAAGCGCGTTCCCACCCGCACGATTCGCAGCAGACTGCGGAAAATCACCCTGCGTTAACGGCAAATACAGCCGTAACCAAAACAATCCAAACAGCCCAAGGGGCAATTGCACACTTTTTCCATCATTTACGACACGAGCAAAACCAGGTGCTGATTCAGCGATTCTGACAATCGTTCGTAGCAAGCCGAGCTTGTACGTGGCAGATTTTCGATCATCGAGCACGAGTCGCCGCAGAAAGGGCATTGCTCCCGTGCCGTCATCTGGTACACGAAATACTACTTGCTGCCATCGATATCCACGCCCAAGACTATCGCTTGCGTGACCATCGAGCTCGATTTGCAGACCATGTTGCGTCGCGAGGTAGACGAGTTCATCGTCAGGAACACTGATTTTTCCGTTTTTGGGGTCTACTTCACCGAGTTGCACGGTCATGATGAGTAGTCCACCAGGTTTGAGCAAATCGACGAGTTTACGAAACGCACGAATCCGTTCCCGGGGAGAGACAAACATCCATACTGCGTTTACCAAAATGAGATCGAAGGCATATTGCAGTTGATATGTCTGTTCCAAACCGGGTAGCGAATCGTTCACCCAGCGAATTTTCTCATCAGGATGATGTGCAATCCCATGCTCGCGCATTGTCCGAGACGGTTCTACCGCCACGACGGTATGACCTTTTTTTGCAAACCACTCTGCATCGCGACCACTACCTGCACCGACATCAAGTACGACTGCTGGCTCTTTTGGAAGAAAGCGCTCCATCCATGCATGTAACGCATCTGCATTGACACGATCATAGATGGCAGCCGATGCGCTTCCGTGCGAGTCGTAATAGTCTATCGGATCGACATTTTGTTCCACAAGCCACCTCACCGATGCAGTATGACGTCATCATACCACCCACCCTAGACCCAACCTTGACCCAATCGCCGCTCTCCGCCTCGTATACTGACGGTCATATTCGAAAAGGAGAAAAACAGTGGTTACAGAATCACGCAAACGCACCATCACCACGGGCATCATCGATGTGGTGCTACTGGTATTGTTCATTGGGGCAGCCGAGCCGCGGCCGACGGGCATCCTCTGGCACGAATGGCTGGGCATCGCCTTCGGGGTCATCGCCGTGGTGCACATCTATCGGAGCTGGGATTGGATTGTCGCCACCCTCAGCCGCGTTTTTGCACAGCAAACAGTCACGACACGCTTCAGCCTGGTCCTCAACATCCTCGTATTTGTGAGCATGACATTGGCAGTGGTGAGCGGCATCGCCATCTCGCGCGAAGCATTAGAGACACTCGGCATCGAATGGCTGACCAACAACGCCTGGCGCGGGTTGCACGGACTGTCGGCCGAAGCAGCGGTCATCTTGGTGGGGATCCACATCGCCATGCATTGGAAGTGGATCGTCAACCTCGTCCGCCGCACGCCCATCGCCGGCACGGTGGAGGCCTAACGCATGTTGAAAATCATCGGCCGCATCATGGCCATCCTGCTCGTCGCTGGTGCCCTCACTGCCGCTACCAACGTCGCCGTCAATAACGGCGTCTTTGGCAGTCGCTTGGGCGGGGAACGTGAAGAACACGAACGCAACGAACGTGACGGCGCCCCCAACAGTCTGAGCGCACGTTACCCCGCCTTGGGCGTCGCCGTCGGTCTGTTGCCCACCGTCCTCAAACTGGGTGTTTTGGGCGTCGCAACGGTCCAAGCCGGCAACCTAGCCAAACGCCTGCGGCGCAGACCAGCCGCGCCTACACCAGCCAGCGGTGCATGAGCATTGTGTTTGCTCCGCACGACCCCAGGATGGTTCGTCGCCGCAGTGCACGTCACCATCCTGGGGTATCTGTATGCAATGGGATTTTGCATAACCACGCTGCTACGCTAAGATGAACGTGTACTACCGGAGGGACGTATGCGCACTGTCTGGGGCGTTCGATTCTGCTTGGTGTTCTTCATCATCGTCTGCACGGCGTGTGCAGCCCCGGCTGTCGAGCGTGGACCGCTGGTGATCTACAGCGGGCGCACCGAAGCGTTCATCCAACCCATCCTCGATGCCTTTGCAACGGCACATCCCGAGATTGCAGTGGTCGTCAAATACGGCAAAAACAGCGAGTTAGCGGCATTGCTGCTTGAAGAGCGTGACCGCCCGCAAGCCGACATTTTTCTCACCACCGATATGCTGGTGCCCCTGTCGCTGATCGACGAAGGGGTGCTCGCTCCTGCGCCCATCCCCGGCAGCGAATACGTGCCCGCGACGCTCAAAGACGCACAGGGCCGTTGGACATCCGTCACATCGCGCGCCCGGGTCATCATCTACAATACCGACCTGGTCAGCGCGGCAGACGCCCCGCAGTCGATGCTCGCATTGACTGACCCGCGCTGGCGCGGCAAAGTGGCGTTCGCCGATGCCAGCAATGGCCCTTTTCAGTCGCAGATCGCCGGCATGATGCACCTGCTGGGCACGCCGGCGACCGACGCATGGGTGCGTGCACTCGTCGCCAACAACACGGCGTTTTTGGCGAACGCAACCGATCTGCGGATGGCCGTCGGGAGCGGCGAATTCGCCATTGGCGTGGCGAACCATTATCACTACGAACTACAACGCCGCGAAGCAACCAATAATCGCGTGGGGGTCGTGTTCCCGGATCAAGGACCTACCCAGATGGGGGTGCTGATGAACACCTCGACCGTCTCGCAGGTCGCGGGGAGCGCGCATCCCGATGCCGCAGCGACCTTCGCGGCGTTTTTGTATGCACCGGCGACACAGCAGTTGTTTGCCGACGTGAACTACGAGTTCCCGGTCGTGCCCGGGGTGCGGATTACCAGCGGTGCCACCCAACACGACGATTTTCGCCAGGCTGCAGTGTCGATGGATATCGTCGCGGCTGATGCCCAAAACGCTGTGTTGCTGATGCAAAACGCAGGAATTCCATAACGGATGGCAGCACCACAACAGCACCCTCAACGGTCGGGTCCCCCGCTAGTTGTCTGGTTGGTTGGGGTACTGGTTGCGGCGTTGGCACTCGTGCCGGTCGTCACCCTTGTGGCCCGTGCCGTAGGCACGGTGCGTTGGCAGCAGCTCCCGCCGGCCATCATCATGGTCCCGGTCCTTACCAACACGCTCTTGTTGGCGCTGATCACGGCGGTGTTGAGCGCCCTGATCGGGACGGTACAGGCACTGCTCATCGAGCAATGTGCGGTGTGGGGGCGGCGTGTCTGGCGTGTGTTGGCGGTCCTGCCGCTGGCCATCCCACCCTATGTGGCCGGTATCTGCGCCCTTGCGGTGTTGCGCCCCCACGGTGCGGGTGAGCAGTGGCTCGTCGCCCAGGGGTTGATGCGCACGGGTACGCTGCCGTTTGGCGCTATCTACGGGCTAGGCAGCACAGCAGTCATCTTGGCATTGTGCCTGTCGCCCTATGTCTACCTGCCGGTTGCAGCGATCCTGCGCCAAGGCAGCGGGCACCTCACCGAGCAGGCATTGTTGGCAGGGGTGCGCTGGCCTGCGCGCCTGTGGCATATCACGCTGCCCATGGTGT
>CAIPUQ010000423.1 GCA_903868295.1 uncultured Roseiflexaceae bacterium | reverse complement strand
TGGTGCATTACGCGCGGCGCAGGGGCATATCGAACCACCAGCGAAGCTTTCCCGTGCTGCCCACCTGCTCGAAACGCACGAACTCGGGTTGCAGAGTGGCATTCAGGACCAAATTGGGGTGGCGCATGGCGGGTGTTGCTACATCGAAATGGCACGCTACCCGGATGCAACGGTGACTGCGGTCCCGCTCACCGATGCGACCATTGCGGCCCTCAACGACCAGTTGCTGTTGTTCTACATTGGGACACCACATCTCTCGTCGGCGATTCATCAACAGGTGATCGCACGCCTCGAAACGGTGTCGGATGCACATACACTGCTCGACCCACTGCGCGTCGCTGCAAAACAAGGGCATGCGGCGCTCTGTGCTGGTGATCTGCAGGTGTACGGGCATGCCTTGCAGGCCAATACCACTGCACAACGGGCTTTGCATCCGGGCTTGATTGCCCCACCGGTCGAGCAGCTCATCGCTCTTGCTGACGCGCACGGCGCGTGGGGGTACAAAGTCAACGGCGCAGGCGGTGACGGCGGCTCTATTGCGGTACTGACGAGCCCCGACCCAGTTGAGCGTGCGGCGTTTGTCCGTGCGGTAGCGGCGAGTCTCCCCAGGATGCAACATATCGCCATCACGTATGCCGCACACGGCATCCAAATAACCGTAAAAGAAGCATGAGGACACCGATGACAACAATCCAGTTACATCCGGGTATGTGGCGCGAACGCGAGCATGTGCTCGTCGAACATGGCGCACTCGTCGCGACACTGTTCACCTACAGCAGTGGGGTTTTGGCAATTCGGGTACGTAATGCACATGGGGAACTGGTGTTGCTGCCGTATCAAGGGCAGCAGATATGGTCAGCGACGATGGACGGGCGGGCACTCGGCATGCGTTCGATGTTCGACGAACCGCAGCCGACAACCGCATATCTACATACCTATGGTGGATTTTTTGTGCATTGTGGCGCGACACGGATGGGCGTACCGGGACCAACCGACACGCATCCATTGCACGGTGAGTTACCCAATGCGCGCTATCAGCGGGCGTGGTTGACCGTTGGGAGCGACACAAACGGGGATTACCTGTGCATGAGTGGATCGTTCCGCTATACCGTGGCCTTCCAAGACAATTATATTGCGACCCCCGAGGTGCGGATATGGGAAAAGCGTCGTGTCTGGAACGTTTCGATGACCATCACCAATCTCAAGCAGACGCCGATGGACCTGATGTACCTTGCGCACATCAATTATCGACCGGTCGACAATGCAAGCTTGATAACAACCGCACCATCGACGGCACACGCCATTCGCGTGCGCCAGAGCATCCCGTCGCATATATCGCCGGCACCCGGATATCGTGCGTTCATCGACGCGTTGGCCGTTGATCCGGCCCCAGCGACGGTGTTGACGCCAGGGTTGGGGTTCGATCCCGAGGTAGTGTTTACCATCGATGCGACAGCGGATGCTTCTGGTTGGGCGCACAGCATGCAACGCTTGCCGGAGGGCACTGCCGATTATGTCGCCCACCGGCCCGAGCAATTGCCGTATGTGATCCGCTGGATTTCGCGGACACCGGACCAGGACTGTTTGGGCTTCAGTATGCCCGCGACGGCCGAGCCCGAGGGGTA
>CAIPUQ010000422.1 GCA_903868295.1 uncultured Roseiflexaceae bacterium | reverse complement strand
TGCTGGTGTACGGGAGTGTCATGACGGCAATACCATCGTCAGACAGGACGCGTGCGATTTCGCGACCCACAGCATGATCGTCTGGGATGTGTTCGAGCGATGACACTGCGCTTATGCGATGGATTGTGCCATCGCGAAACGGCATTTTGGTTGCATCGGCCACGATGGGGATTAATCGCCCGTCGCCGGGTTGGGCTGTTTCACGGCGTTTTTGCGCCTGCCAGCGGACCCGATCTGCATCGAGTTCGATGATGATGACATCCAAACCTGTTTTGGTGAGCATATGCGGATAGGTCGATGTGCCTGAGCCAATGTCCACAATAACATCGCCTGGTTTGGCATTCAGATGACGCGTGACCCACGGATATTCGATTATCCGCCATAGACTAAAATCATTGACCGTCCGCCACAGAATGCGCGGACCGTTCAACGATATTTCAAAAAGCAAAGCACGTATACTCGACAGCGTGACCATATGATGCAATTCCTCTCATACCAGTGCCGACGTATTATAGCACAGGGCTCTGATTGACCCTGGTGATGTGTGACTGATACGCGCCCAACGTGCGGTGCGCGACGATGTCTGGATCGTACGTGGCATGGACATACGTTTTGCCGCGTTCCACCAAGGCATCACGCAAGCGGTCATCGCGGAGCACTCGTAGTACTGCGTCTGCGAGGTCAGATGGATCGTTGTACCGGGTAAGCAGTCCGGTTTCCATATGCGTCACAATCTCGTTGCCAGCAGCGCAATCGGTCGTGATGACCGCACATCCGGCGGCCATTGCTTCTATCGGAGGGATGCCAAACCCTTCGTACCGGCTCGGCGCCACTAACATGTGTGCTGATTCCAAGAGCGCTACTTTATGCGCTTCGTCGACGCGTGTGCGGATATCTATGTGCGCTCGCACTCCCAATGCCGTTGCACGTGCTTCGAGCGCCGCGAGTTGACTCGTATTGTGTGTCACCATAATGACCGTGATATCGGGTTGTGTAGCGACAATCTTTGGGAGTGCATCGACCAAGATATCCCACCCTTTGCGGGGAACAAGCTGCCCAATGAACAACATCGTCGGGGTGCTGGCACGGTCACGCGGTGGCGGGGTCTGATACTGCGACAACACAATCGAATTGGGGATCACCGTTATGCGTTCGAGCGCTACTCCGAGTGTGCCAATGATTGATTTTTCGTGATTGGAAAGAGCAAAAATCCCATCATACCGAAGGAGCGGCGCATGAATGAAGTAATTGCGGAATGTCCGTCGCGGATGTTTGCCAGCGCGTAAAGCGCTCCAGAGTGCTGCTTCGTCCATAAACAGTTTTTCGGGAGTGAGCGGGTTATCCAGCGGTTGCTCGCGGTTCACCACGAGATCACCGTCATGGAGGATCCCATGCGGGGTGAGTACCATCGGTACCCTGCCACGCCAGAGGATTTGGGCTTGATACGCAAGCAGATGCCGTAAGTGATGGACATGGATAACATCGGGTGTCGGGATCTGGCGTGCGAAACGCCACAAATCGTACGACACGAACCCAAACGTGCGACAGCGATAGATGGTCAGCCCGGGTGCATAGACTTCGACCTGCGGTTGGGTACGGTCATGCCAATATTCTATTGCGTGGACCG
>CAIPUQ010000421.1 GCA_903868295.1 uncultured Roseiflexaceae bacterium | reverse complement strand
TGGCGATTTCGTAAAGGCTCTGTATTTGCGCAACACAGAGCGCAAAATGCCCAGTTTGTTGTTTAGCATTTTCGTTGAGCGTCTGTGTGACGTCGCTGCCATGGCCGTGATGGCGTTCATCGGGTTATCAGCGCTTGCGACGAGCCTCGACGCACAGAGCCGCATTACGGTCCAAGCAACAACAACCATTGTCGCTATTGCTATTTTTGTCATGCTACCGGTATTGTTGATTCGACGAAGTCGTGATTATGTCTTTCTGATGGGACGCAGGATTGTTCCACAGCGGTTTCGCCAACGGTACGATGGCATTACCCAGCAATTCGACGCACTCGATGTCGGGTTTTCGCCAGCGGTGCGCTTGGTGGTCGCAACTATAGGGTCAGCCCTGTCGACCGCTATCCGCATTTGGTTGTTATTTGTTGCCATGAATGTTGGACGCGTAACATTGAGTGCAATATTGGGGGCCACCGGTCAGATATCATTGCTCCAAGCGCTGCCCATCAGTGTGTCAGGCATTGGGATCCGAGATGCCGTGTTGGTTGGTCTGTTGCGGACGTACGCATACCCAGACGCCTACGCACTCGCGCTGAGCGGATTATTTCTGCTCATCAATGTCCAACACATCATCGTCGGATTCTTATTTTCGCTGCGTTATCCGATTCCGAGTGAAAGTACTGCAGGTGATGCGTAAAATTTTTGCAGTGTGGTGTGTTGCCCTGCTGATGCTCACCGCATGCACGCAACCCATTGTCTACTCCGCCGATTCAGCAGAGGTCACTGCGACCTTGCGTTTTGGGTCTGCACTGTTTGCAAACGCAGCAATTCCGGTGGAGGTCAGCTTCACGCAATCTGGTCAACCCTATGCTGTTGCTGATGTTGTTCTTGACCTGCAAATGCCGGGTATGACCATGGGCACAAGCAAGCCGATGGCGACGGCGCAGCCCGATGGAAGTCACACGACCACTGTATTGTTTACGATGGATGGAGAATGGGCGATTATTGTGACCGGCACGAGTGCCCGTGGCATAGAACGCTTCGTGGTCAACAAGATTATCGTTAGTCCATAAAAAAGCGCCGGTTGGTCATCTGCGACCAACCGGCGTCGTTGTGTCTTAATCACCGAATATCGTACCAACACCTCTTGCGGTGCGGACAAGGTCACTATGTGGTCGAATGGTCTTGAGGTGACTGACCGCCTCGATCATCGGCACGGTGGTGATGTCTTGGGCACTGAGTGCGACCATTTCGCCGGTAATCCCTTCGTGGAGTGCTCGGACTGCAGCTGCACCAAAGCGCGTCGACAAAATTCGGTCATATGGTGTCGGCGTACCACCGCGTTGTAGATGGCCGAGCACCACACAGCGCGATTCTTTGCCGGTCAGTGCTTGGATTTGCTCTGCGACCATTTGCCCAACACCACCCAACCGACCATTGTCTCCATAAATCGGTTTGCCGCCGCGGGGGAACGCGCCTTCGGCAACCACCACCATGGTGAATTGGTTACCAGCCTTGTCACGAGCAACGACGTGGTCTGCGATTTTGTTGATGTCGAATGGGATTTCGGGAATCAAAATGACATCTGCACCACCACCGATCCCACAGTGCAACGCAATCCATCCCACATGACGGCCCATGACTTCGAGCACCATGACACGATTGTGACTCGCAGCGGTCGTATGGAGCCGATCGAGCGCGTCGGTGGCTACTTGCAAGGCGGTATCAAAGCCAAACGTCCGGTCCGTACCGGCGAGATCGTTATCGATGGTTTTGGGCACTCCAATGACGGGCGCGCCCATGTTGGCCAACTCGAGGGCGATCGTTTGGGTACCTTCGCCACCGATAGTGATGAGCCCTGTGAGCCCCATGGCCATGATATTGTTGTAGGCTTGCAAATACGGATCGTCTGGCTGGCCTACGACGCGTGGCCCATTGAAATGCCCGCGGTTTGTTGTGCGTAGGATGGTCCCACCACGATTGAGGAGTTCTTTGACGTCGACGTCGGTCAGCACGCGATATCGCGGCGTACCAATCAGGCCTTCGAAACCGTCTTCGATACCAAGCATTTCGTACCCGAGCGATTCGCCAGATTTGACTGCCGCACGGATGACGGCATTGAGGCCTGGTGCATCACCGCCACTCGTAAGCATCGCAATGCGTTTTCTGTTGATTGTCATGATCCTCCCTTTCGTTGCGCGTGTCGAGGTCGTCTATCGTTGGCGACACTGCCAAAGTGGAGAGACCACGTCTCAGACGGCGTGATTATACCGCACCATCAGCATTGTGCTAACCAATGGGTGAAGTCGGCAATGCTGTCACATTCTTGCCAGGTGCGTTCATTGGCGGGAATGTCGACGTGCTCGTGCGCCCACGTGAGGTGGTACGGGATGTGTACTGCGTGCCCGCCGATTGCAACAACCGGCAAAATATCTGATCGCAGCGAGTTACCGACCATCACAAACGATTGCGGATTGATGTCGTAGCGCTGCAGTATGCGTTGGTACGCATGCGGAGATTTTTCGCTGACAATTTCAATATGGCGAAACGAATCTGAGAGTCCCGAACGTGCGATTTTGGCTTCTTGGTCGAACAAATCACCCTTTGTGATGAGCATCAAGGAGTATTTGGTCGACAACTGCGGGATGAGCTCGGCAACACCCGGCAAAAGTGGCAAGGGGGCGTGCACCATCGCACGGGCCATATCGATGATTTTGGCAATGTCGCGGCCTGGTATGGCACCATTGCTGACCTCAATTGCTGTTTCGATCATCGAGAGGGTGAACCCTTTGATGCCGTAGCCGAAGTACGCCAAGTTGCGCCGTTCGGCTGCATGGAGCTCTTCGGCATCCCAATCGGCGCGGAACGGGGCCAAAAGCTGCATGTATTGCTGTTGGGTGGCAACAAACAAGTCTTCGTTGGCCCACAGGGTGTCGTCTGCGTCGAAGGCAATCGTTGTGATGTTCATAATCATATTGTACCCAGCAGTCGCTCTTCCGACAACCATCGGAAAAACCGCACGGTATTCCCGCTCCGCGTCCACATTTGTGAATAGTACAGATGGTACTGTGTGTATAGGTACCAAAGGTATGCGCCGAGGGGGATTTATGCAACGGTTCAAAATCATCCAATTATTCATGGCATTCATAACGCTTTTCAGCGTGTTGATGCCAAACTTGTCGTCTGCGCAGGCTTCGACAGGGGTAGGATCACAGATATTCGACACAACGAGCACCAGCACACGGTTCATCGATGTGGTGGTGGGCGACAATCACAGCTGTGGCTTGAAGGCCAACGGTACCGTGATGTGCTGGGGCTATAACGGTGAAGGGCAGCTGGGAATTGGTGACTCATATACACGGTCGAGTCTCGTTCCGGTTGACGTTCCCGGTGTCACCAACGGAGTTGCTATTGCTGCTGGCTCAAACAACACCTGTGTGATATTGCGCGACGGCAGTTTGTCGTGCTGGGGGAATGGATATTTCGGTGATGGGAATGGCGTATATACGCGCTGGTCGGCTGGAGTCATCCCCGGCATGCGTGATGTCACACAAATTGCGATGTCGAATCGTGGTTCATGTATCTACAACAAGTATTCCCAGTTGATTTGTTGGGGAGATAATTCTGCAGGATACAGCCAAGACTACTGGCTTGTCGGGGATGGCTCATACTACGTACAGTGGCCGAGACTCATTGCAACTGATGCATTCAGCAACATAGCGATAAGGAATGTCGACCGTTATCGCCGAACATGTCTGCAACGTACCGATGGCAGAGTAACCTGTATTGGAAATAATTCCGACGGCGGATTAGGGCTTGGATTTACGTCAACTGCAAATCACAACGGCTTCTCGGTCGTAGGTCTAGGCAACTTCGTCAGGAAGTT
>CAIPUQ010000420.1 GCA_903868295.1 uncultured Roseiflexaceae bacterium | reverse complement strand
GGCGAGCGCGGGCAACACCATCCGTGGCGCAACGGCGATGATGTGTGTGCCGCAGCGTACCAATGCCAGGGTCGCAATCGCACGATGGTCGGTGCTCAGGCAGCTCCCTTTGGCCACGTTAATGGCAGCCCAATTGGGGTCGGTCAGCCGATCGCCTTCGACGACCTGCCAGGCAGTGGTGGGCCGCAACGACGGCACCAGCACGCTCTCGCCCTCGTCGACCAGCCGTTGTGCGGCGACCTGCAGGGCGTCGAGGTAGGCTTCGCCGCGCATCGGCACATCGTTGTGGCCACCGTAGATGGTTTTGATGCGGCCGGCCAGCTTGGCGCGGATGGTGAGGAGCGAGCCGAGATACTGGTCGATGGGCAACATGCCGGGGAACTGCATCCACAGCGAGTCGCTGATCGACGGGCGGTTGCTCCCGAACGCATCGCCGGCAATCAGCAGGCCCCGTGATTCGTCGAACAACACCATGCTCCCCACCGAGTGCCCGGGTACTGCATAGACGTCAAAGACCCAGCCGCCCAAATCGAAGCGCATGCCCTCGTGGACGTCGATGAGTGCGCTCAAATCGAGGGCAAACCCCATCGATTCTTTGAACGAACGGGCCATCGCCAGATCGTGGTGGCTCATATAGACGTCGTAGGCGTCTTCGAACTGGCCCATGGCAGCAACGTGATCGGGATGGCCGTGCGTGATAAATACATCCAACGGCTTGGTGCCGATGATACCCTCGACGAATGCGCGCAGGTTGCCGCGCCCCAAGCCGGCATCGACAAGCATGGCCCGTTCTGTCCCGACGACGAGGTACATCTTGGTGTCGTCGTAGTCCAGGATCATGTGCAACCCGGGCATCACTTCGGTGCTGATGTAGGCGTCGACGTCACGACGATCGATGACATAGTCGAAGCGGGCGACGGCACTATGCACCCCGTCAACGACGGCAATGGCCTGGATGGTGTACGCCGTGCGGATGCCCGTGTTGCCGTCGTTGATGGCCTCGAGCACCGGCAGGTTATACGCGTCAAACAGCGCACTCGCGGTGGTTGGCACGCTGCCATCGGTGGTGTAGTGGATGGTGGCGCCGGGCGTGTCGCACAGCACGGTAATGCGCGTGGTCACAGCATAGGTGCCGGCTGCGGGGAAGGCGGTGGGTGTGGCGGGCATGGCGGTTCTTTCGATTGAGGTGTTGTGTGCAGTATACCTTGGGAGAATTATGAAATATGAATTATGAAATATGAATTATGAATTGGGAATTGGGAATTGGATATCAGGAAATGAGTTGTAGTGCTTTTGGCATACTGCGTACCCTGCACGTTGACGAATCGCGCATGGTTTAACCGACCGGGGTAGAGGTTGAATTTATAAATTTAGAAGATTTTATTTAATTGATGAATCGTTCTCATTTTTTTCTCTTATTTATTGGCGAATCTTTACTATGTAAATATTTATTCTTAATAGTATCGTCGTCGGCAGGGGCATTGCAGCGCGTAGGCCCTGTGCCATAGTGACTTATAGAGAACAAATACAGACTGATTGGGGAGTGTGCGCAGACAGTGCGCGTTGCATGATGTGCCCAGAACCGCCGAAAATACTTGACGATTTCGATGCAGCCGGCTATATTTGTGCCATCCGATTATGAGAGGTTGATATGTATAGTTTGCCAAAGAAGCTCCTCGTGGAGCTCATCGGGACCTTTGCGTTGATTTTGTTCGGTGCAGGTTCAGGCGCGATCTCTGGTTTGGGGAGCACGTTGCCCACGATGACCAGCATTGCCTTGGCGCATGGGTTGGTCGTGTTGGCCTGTGCCTATTCATTTGGCCACATCAGCGGTGTGCATCTCAACCCTGCAATCACGGTCGGTTTGTGGGTCGCCAAAAAAATCCCAACCACGGATGCACTGGCCTACATCGTCACCCAGATCATCGGGTCGATCGTGGCCGGGTTCACCTTGGCATTTGTGTTCGCCGATGCCGGTCCGGGAGCAGCAGGTTTGGGCGCTGTGGGGATTGTACCGGGCGTGTCGGTCATCGGTGGTCTGTTGCTCGAAGGTATCTGTGTCTTCTTGCTGGTGAGTGTCGTCCTGCAGACGGCCGTTGCCGGCAAGGCCGGCCAACTGGCCCCACTGGCGATTGGGATGACCCTAGCCGCTTCCATCATGTTCTTGGGCCCCATCACGGGCGCCGCCATTAACCCGGTCCGCGCTATCGGACCAGCCGTCGCCAACGGTGACATGCAATGGATCCTGCCGTACTGCTTGGCCACCGTCCTCGGTGGTGTGGTTGCCGGGCTGCTCTACACCTATGTGCTGAGCGACGAGAAATAACTTCGTCCATCGAAAACCCCACCCCCAGCACTCCGGTGCATGGGGGTGGGATTTTTTGTTGCCCGCACATTCCTAATTCATCATTCCTAATTCCTAATTCATCATTCCTAATTCATCATTCCGACACAGCGTTTGGCGGCGTCGACGATGATGCTGGCCACTTTGGGGCTGGCGGACGGGCCGGGTTCGATATCGAGGACGATGTCTGCTGGTGCGAAGTCCCCACTAAACAAATCTGCCACCTGGGCACCCGTCGCATGGGCGGTATCGACGATGTGCCGATGGACCAAGCCCAAAATCGGCGTCATCCCTATCCAGGCACTCGGTTTGCCGAGGATTATCTCATTCTGATGCCCGATCCGGTCCATTGAGTAGACGGGGTAAATGGTTGTCAACACCAGATGGCGCACACCCTTGGCACGCAAGTCCTTCACCAGCTGCGTATAGGCAACGAAGATCGGCGCAACGGTCTGGTAGATTGCCCCCAACGCCTCGGTGACGTTGTTCACGGGCGCGCGCAACACCTGCGTATACCCCATCAAATCGTTGCCCATGACGCTCAATGCAATCACATCGACGTCCGGACGGAACCCATTGGCTACAGCATGGTCGTATTGGAACATCACTCTGCGGATTACCCCACCGTCCTCGGCACAGAGAACTACTTCGCCAGGCCAGCGCTTCTTGACCTCATCGGTGACCGTCGGCATGGTCCCGACATACCGTGCATTGTCGATTATCGAATCCCCGAGCAGAAATACCTTTGGTGCGTGTTCGTTGTTTTTCATCATTTTCTCCCTGTGTCGTCTGACACCGTTGCAACTACGGTCTTACTTCTTACGTACAACGCACGTCTACGTCATACTGTGTATATAGAATATCACAGCACGACGTATTATTCAACACACGTTTATATTTTGTGTTTTTTGCATCTCAATCAACAAAAAGTCGTTTTTTGTGCTGTACCGTTGTGTTAGCGTTGTGTAAGAACGTATGCGTCATGGTGTGGCGCCAGAGCGTCACATCGTATCAGAGCATCACACAGTCCCCCTTTGGGGGATGTGACGCTCTGACACGGAATCATCCCGTTCGAACTTCCAAATCGCCAACCCCGACAACACATAGGCAATCGCACCCAAGATCAACAGCGGGGTGAACCCATACGACGTCTGGACGTAGCCACTCAGCGTCGCCGTAATGGCCCAACCGGCCGCCCAGGCCATGTTCAAGATGCTCGAAGAAAAGCCTCGCTGCTGCGGATTGACCAGCCGCTTCGTCAACAGGTCGTTCAACGAGATGCCGCAGCCAATCAGAAAAGCCCGCAGTATGAACCCGCTCACCGCCACCCACACCACCGGCGCCAGCATCAGCAGCAACGCCGGCGCTGCGGCAATCCGGAAGACACTCGACCACACCCGCAGACTGCGCTCGCCGATGTAGTGCCCGGCGGCCACCGCTCCGACACCCAAGGCGACCCCGCTAATGGCGAGGACCGTGCCCACGTTCGCGTCGGACATGTCGAGTTGACTGCGCAAAAAGAGTGTCTG
>CAIPUQ010000419.1 GCA_903868295.1 uncultured Roseiflexaceae bacterium | reverse complement strand
CTGGCAATCAGCACGACAACGGCCCAGATGATGATCTGGACGGGCCATACCGGGGCCGATGCAGGCACGGACAGGTACGACCACCAGACATCATAGAACCCCGTGCGCGAGTCGCTAGCCCAGATGCGCATCGCATTGGGTACAGCGGGCATCTGCGACGGCGGGGTCGGATTGGCCAGCACCGGCATGGGCACACCGTCAGCGGTGACCGTCAACTGTTGCACCAGCACCCCTAATCGTGGGTACCAATCGTGTTGGGGCAGGTCAGCCACCTGCACGCCGGTCGTCTGCAGGGTGACACGCTGTGGCCCGGCGCGGAGGAGCAAGCTGATGCTCCGTGGTGGACAACTCGCCACTGTGCCCAGCGGCTGTCCGTCGATACTGATGGTGACGGGTGTAGCCTGCTCGGGAGCCAGACAGGTGTGGATGCTGGTGCGCAAAACACGCGCTGCATCAGCTGCAGGGCGGATGGTGATGTGCGCCGTGGGCGCACTAAAGCGGGGGAACTGTGCGCCCGCGGTGCGGTCGCCTTCGCTGTACACGAACCCGTCGAGGGTCACTCCCGGTGCGGTCGCTATCTCCCAATCGCGTGCGAGTTGCGCCACCAGCATGCGCCAGTGACCCAGAATGGGTGATGCAGCAGGCGTATAAAAGCGGGTTTGTTCGTCGCGACTGTCGATGAT
This sequence comes from uncultured Roseiflexaceae bacterium, assembly GCA_903868295.1. Taxonomy (GTDB): domain Bacteria; phylum Chloroflexota; class Chloroflexia; order Chloroflexales; family Roseiflexaceae; genus UBA965. The sequence continues at coordinate 2,490 of CAIPUQ010000419.1, read as the reverse complement.
GTAGGCATTCAGATTGATCCCCCGGCCCGCGATTTGGACCAGCAGGGTCAGCACAATCAGCGGTCCACAGACTGCCCAACGGATGCGCCGGGGTTGGTCCGCCAGCCAGACATAGACGGCACCCAGCGGCAACACCATGAACGGCAGACAGAGCAACAGATAGCGCGGCCCCCAGGCCCCGTCGCCGTGCCAAAACACGACATTGGTGTGGATCAGAATCACCGCGCCGCTGATGGCCAGCGGTGCCAGGCTCCACCGCAGGTCGCTGCGGAGTAGCACGATGCCGATCGGCCATAGCAGGAGCAGTGGTGCATACAAAAAGATGCTTTTGCCAGGGCTGAAAAACTGCCCCAACATCCCCGTGCCTATCATCCCCCAATCGAACGCGAAACTGCTCTGGTTGGCGTTGTAGCCCGAGCTTAACAACCCGCCACGGGCGAGGAGGTTGTATACGAGGAAAACCATCAGTGCGGCCGTCGCACCCGCACCCCAGCGGAGGATGGTATGCCAGTCGCGCCGTTGTAGACAACTCAGGCCCACACAGACGGCAATGACGGCGACGGCGGGCGCAACGGCGACTTTGGCCAATATCGCTGGTAAGCAGGCGAATCCACTCAAGACGATGACGCGTGGCGCGAGCCGCGTATCGCCCGCTACCAAGACGGGCAGTGCGGCACACAGTAGCCACAGCGATGCGTCGGGTTCAGAAAAAAAGCTACTCGCATACGACAACGCAGGGGTCCCCACGATGTAGGTTAGGGCGACAGCCACACCGATGGACGGTCGTTGCATGCGTTGGCTTACCAACCAACCAAGCAGGGTACCGACAGCGGCGACGATGGCGGCATTGCCCCAGGTCGCTGGGATGCGAATTAGCCAGGCCTGCATTTCGGTTGGACCGACCGCGCTCAAGAACGCCCCCATGGGCAGAGTGAGCAGTGCAATCAGGGACTGCATGGGCCCATAGACGCTGAGGATGGGGCGTTCGGCAACGACACTCGGGTCGAATACGGCACGGATGGCATCCCACATGCGCAGTGTGGTGGCGAACATCTTTTCTTCGTCGCTGGCATAGAAGTGGCCACTCCCAGTCGCTATCAGGAGCGCAGTAGAGAGCCAAAAAATCATGCGGGCGGGATATGTTGTGAATGATACAAAGCGATGCACGCGTTGCCTCTTGTCTGTGGTGTGGGACCATTATACAATCCGCCCCTCGGTGGCGAGGCGAGTATAATGACGGCATTGCACAAGCGAAAGGATGACCGATCATGCCACACCAACTCCGTGAGCGCTTTTTGCGCTATGTCAAAATCTATACCACCAGCGACCCGTACTCCAAAACCTACCCTTCGACCGAACGGCAGTGGGATTTGTTGCGCGTCCTCAAGACCGAGCTGACCGAACTGGGCGCGCAGGATGTGGTCATGACGGAGCACGGTTACGTGATGGCGACCATCCCCGCGACCCCAGGGCTCGAGCACAAGCCGGTCGTCGCGTTCCTCGCCCATGTCGATACAGCGCCGGATTATAGCGGCGAAAACGTCAAGCCCATCGTGCATGCCAACTACGACGGTCGTACCATTGTGTTGCCGGATGACCCGCGTCAGGTGATTGATCCGAGCAACCCGATGTACGCCGATATCCTCACCGCTGTGGGGAAGGACCTGATAACCGCGTCGGGCTTGACCTTGCTCGGTGCCGACGACAAAGCCGGGATCGCCATCATCATGACGGCAGCTGCGCGGTTGCTGAGCGACAAAACCATTGCCCATGGGCCGATCCGGATCTGCTTTAACCCGGACGAAGAAATAGGCCATGGCGTCGATCATCTCGATATCGCGCAACTCGGTGCCGTCGCTGCCTATACCTTTGACGGTGGCGCGGTCGGCGAAGTCAGCTGGGAGACATTCTCGGCAGACGGGGCTGTGGTCGAAATCACCGGGGTGTCGACGCACCCGGGCACTGCCCATGCCTATGGGATGGTCAACGCTGTGCACCTGGCCGGCAAGTTGCTGGGTATGTTGCCGCGCGAATTTGCCGCACCCGAGAGCACGACGGGACGCGTCGGCTTCATCCATCCGACCAGTATCGAAGGGTCGACGGCCAGCGCGACGGTGCGCTTTATCATCCGCGATCACGACAACGAAAAACTCGCCGCCAAAGGCGAAATGCTGCGTCTCATCTGTGCCGCACTGCAGGCTGGCTACCCAACGGCCGAGATCCGCTGCACCATCAGCTCTTCGTACCGCAACATGGGCTATTGGCTGCGTGATCGCCCCGAAATCATGGAAAAACTGCGGGCCGCCTGTGCCGATGTAGGAGTACAGTCTTACGACGAACCCGTGCGTGGCGGTACCGATGGCTCGCGTTTGACCGAGCGCGGCCTGTTGACCCCCAATGTCTTTACCGGCGGACACAACGCACACGGCCCGCTCGAGTGGGTCACCGTCCAAGACATGGAACGCGGCAGCGACGTGATGATTGCGCTCG
>CAIPUQ010000418.1 GCA_903868295.1 uncultured Roseiflexaceae bacterium | reverse complement strand
CAATGTCATCCAGGTTGCTGGTGGGCTCGACCACTCGTTGGCACTCAAGAACGACGGCACGGTCGTCGCTTGGGGTGGCAACGCGTTCGGTCAGGCGTCAGTGCCTGCGACGGCCATCAATGTCAAGCAGGTCAGCGCGGGTAACCAGTTCTCGCTGGTGGTGCAGAACGACGGAACGGTCTTTGGTTGGGGCCGCAACGACAACAACGTCTATGTGATCCCACCCGAATACACCGACATCTACACTGTGGCGGCTGGTTATGCCAACACCATCCTCGGCTTGCGGAACGGGCGCGTGATCGTCATCGGTGACCAGACAAACGGCATCGACGTCTCGCGCACACCGACCAAGACGGCCACACCGACTCCTTGAGATAAATTGGGGCGGGGTTTATTGCAATAAACCCCGCTCAATGGATACGTTGGATCGAAATCTGGTGTGAAAGAGAAAGAGCGGGACGCATTGTGCGTCTCGCTCTTTTTTTGGCGGGGAAGATTGATTGGGGCGGGGAGGATTGCATAAACCCCGCTCAAAATAACCAGATCAGAACTGACAGTCGCGCCAGCCGGGTTTGTCACGGTGGACGTCATATGCCTGGCGCAGTTGCTGTGCAAACTGGGGATGGACAGTATCGATGCTCATCATCCACCAGATATCAGCAGGCAATGCTGCAATCAAGTCGGTCACCGGCTCTGATGACCAACTCCGCCAGACCTCATCATCGTTTTCGTCGAAATCCATTGAGGATCCCTCCTGCCAAAACCACCAGACACCATCGGTTTGGCGTGCATAGATGGTGCACCCACCACCTTCAAGACCCAGATCTGCCGCGATTATTTTCTCCATGAATTTCCCCTTCACACATTCGATAGGCATGGCGTGAGACGATGAATGTGTTGACAGAGTTGCGTAAATCAGAGCACTGCAGGGAGTGTTTGTCACGGCGTTCCCATGCATCTACGGCCATCCCGTTGGGTCGCGCAGCTGGTTGTCGCTCTGGGCGCGCACATCTCCCATAACCTCTAACCTTTCAACTTCTTCTACTACCTATTATGGTAAACTGCCCACAGCGCATGTGAATGAGGCACCGATGCAATCACACATCCCCGACATCCAGACCAAAATGCAGGCTGCCCAGTTGGACCCGGCCGCCATCGGCGCATTCATCGACGCCTACGGCCAACTCGCTGCCGGCGCCAGCGGCATGCTCCCCGAGGCGACCATCCAACCGGTGACCGACGTCCCCACCCTGGGCGCGCTCGACGCACACGCCGCCGCGGGCACTGCGGCCCTCAAAAAGACCATCGTGCTGCGCCTCAACGGCGGCCTGGGCACCGGCATGGGCCTCGAGCAGGCCAAATCGTTGCTGCGCGTGCGCGCTGACGACACATTCCTCGATATCGTCGCCAAACAGCACCGCGCTCTGGTGCAGCAGACCGGCGTGTCGCTGCCGCTGGTGTTTATGAACAGCTTCGCCACCGACGACGACACGCGGGCCTACCTGGCACGCTACCCCGACCTCGACACGCGCTCCGTGGTGCAGGGGCGCGTCCCCAAGATCCGCGTCGACACGCTGGCCCCCATCGATTGGCCGGCCGATCCAGAGCTCGAATGGTGCCCTCCTGGTCACGGCGAGCTGTACCGCGTCTTGTGGAGTAGCGGGGTGCTCGATGCACTCATCGCCGACGGCTATGAGTACGTCTACTCGGCCAATATCGACAACCTGGGCGCCACCATCGACACGCGCATCCTGGGCTACATGGCCAGCCAGCAGATCCCCTTTGTGATGGAGGTGACGCGGCGCACCGAGGCCGACCGCAAAGGCGGGCACCTGGCGCAACGCCCCGACGGCCAATATGTGCTGCGCGAGAGTGCGCAGTGCCCGCCGGCCGATATGGACGCCTTCCAAGACATCGAGCGCCATCAGTTCTTCAACACCAACAATGTCTGGGTTGCCCTCAAACCCTTGCGGGCGTTGCTGGCCGCCAACGGCGGTTTTCTGCCGCTGCCGATTATCGTCAATCGCAAAACCGTCGACGTGCGCGACCCGGCCTCGCCGGCGGTCATCCAGCTCGAGAGCGCCATGGGCGCCGCCATCGGCTTGATTGCCGGCGCACAAGCTGTAGCGGTCCCGCGTGAGCGTTTTATGCCGGTCAAAAGCTGCCAAGACCTGCTGGTGCTGCGTTCGGACTGCTTTGCCCTCAACGACGCCTACCACCTGGTCCAGCGCAACCCCGGCCAGACACTGCCCATCGTGCAACTCGATCAGCACTTTTACAAGGTCATCAGCGACTTCGAGCAGCGCTTCCCCGCTGGATCGCCGCAGCTCCAGCAGTGCAGCGCGCTGACCGTGACGGGCGATGTGACCTTTGGGGCAGATGTGTCGTGTACGGGTGCGGTGATCATCCGCGCTGCGGCACCAGCGCACATCGCGGCGGGTACGCAATTGCCTGATGGACTGCATTCTATTGCCTGATACGGCACTGATTGTGTTGACAAACGCGGCGCGTCCGTGTTACAACAGATGATGAATGACATAATGTAATGCCCCTGTGGCAGCTGGTATAGAAAGAAGCATCCATGTCGCGACCGACCTACCTCCAAGCCCTGACCCAGCGCGTGCTCATCTATGACGGCGCAATGGGCACCAGTATCGACGATTTTGATTTGACCGCCGAAGACTACGGCGGCGAGCGTACGTTTGGTTGCCGCGACTACCTCGTGATAACCCGGCCCGACGTGATTGGCAAGATCCACGGTTCGTTTTTGGCGGCTGGCTCCGACGTGCTCGAGACCTGTACCTTCCAAGCCACCAAACCGCGCCTCGAGGAATGGGGTCTGGGCGAAAAAGTCCACGAGGTCAACGTCACCGCCGCCCGGTTGGCCCGCTCGGTGGCCGACAGCTACACCGCCAAAGACGGTCGCCACCGCTACGTGGCCGGCTCGATTGGACCCACGGGCAAGCTTCCCTCCTCCAATGACCCGGCCCTGAGCGACGTGACGTTTGATCAGCTGAGCGACACCTTCCGCGAGCAGGCCATGGCCCTCATCGAGGGTGGCGTCGACGTGTTGCTGGTCGAGACCAGCGTCGACATCCTCGAGGTCAAGGCCGCGCTGGACGGTCTGCGCCGCGCCAAAAAAGACATGAACCGGCCCGATGTGGCTGTACAGGCCCAGATTTTCCTCGATATGAGTGGGCGTATGTTGTTGGGGACCGATATCCCCGCATACATTGCCACCATGGAGGCCATGCCGGTTGATGTCATCGGACTCAACTGCAGCACCGGCCCCGAGCATATGCGCGAGGCGATTCAATACCTGACGGCGCACTCACGCAAGCCCATTTCGTGTATCCCCAATGCCGGCCTGCCCATCGAGGTCGACGGCGCGACGGTGTTCCCCATGGAGCCCGAGCCGTTTGCGGTCACCCTCGGTGAGTTCGTCACCAAATACGGTGTCAGCGTCGTCGGTGGTTGCTGCGGCACGCGCCCGGCCCATATCGCCAAACTGCGCGAGCATCTGGGCGGCGATATCGCCCCCATGGTGCGTGACATCGAATACATCCCCAGCGTCTCGTCGGGCATCCGATCGGCGGCACTGCAACAGGACGGCACATTGACCATGATCGGCGAGCGCGTCAATACGCTGGGCTCGCGCAAGGTCAAGCGCCTGCTCATCAGCGACGACTACGACGGCGTGCTCGAAGTCGCCCGCGAACAGGTCGACAGCGGCTCGCACATGCTCGATGTCTGTGTCGCTATGACCGAGCGCAGCGACGAACGCGAACAGATGGTGGCGTTGATCAAAAAACTCACCATGAACGTTGAACTGCCCCTCGTCATCGACACCACCGAGCAGGACGTGCTCGAGGCTGCTTTGGCAAGCTACCCGGGCCGCGCCATCGTCAACTCGGTATCGCTCGAAGGTGGCCGTGGTGAGAAAATCGACAAAATCATGCCCCTCATTGCCCGCTACGGTGCGGCGACGGTGGCGATGACCATCGACGAGACGGGCATGGCGCATACGGCCGAGCGCAAGCTCGAGATCGCCCAGCGCCTGGCCACCATCGCCCGCGAGGAATTCGGCGTACCGGCCGAGGCGTTGATCTTCGACGTGCTCACCTTCCCCATCACCACCGGCCAAGAAGAACTGCGCCGCGCTGCGGTCGAGACCCTCGACGGCATCCGCTTGGTCAAAAAACACATCCCCGGCTGCTTTACGACCTTGGGCGTCAGCAATCTGAGCTTCGGCGTCGCGCCGCATGCCCGGGCAGCGTTGAACTCGGTCTTTTTGTT
>CAIPUQ010000417.1 GCA_903868295.1 uncultured Roseiflexaceae bacterium | reverse complement strand
CTGGGGCAGCAACGAGTTCAATCAGTTGTTCATCCCTGCAGAGTACACCGACATCTTCAACGCCAATGCCGGGTACTCCAACACCATCCTCGGTTTGCGCAACGGCCGCATCATTGTGCTGGGTGACCAGAGCAACGGTGTGAACGCATCACGCACCCCGACCAAGAGCGCGACGCCAACTCCTTGACCATGCACCTGCGTGCATGGTCATAGACGAAGTGAACTGCGTGCATGGTCATAGACGAAGTGAACTGCGTGCATGGTCATAGACGAAGTGAACTGCGTGCATGGTCATGGATGACGGATACGTCGGTTCGGATTGCAGTTTGAGAATAATACATCGGGACGCACGACGATGCGTCCCGATGTATTTTTTTGGCGGGGATAATTTGAGCGAGGCGGGCAGATTCATTGAAGCGGGGTTTATTGCAATAAACCCCGCTCAACATGCTTTCTGCAGGCCGCAGCATGCCGCGGCCGTACGGGAGGGGTGGGCATAGGATGTAATCGCAGGCCGCATCATGCCGCGTACGGGATGTGGGGGCAAGCAGTGCAATAGAAGCGAGGTACCCCGCGCAGCGGGTTACCTCGCCCGTATTTCGATTGAACGCGGACCTCACCCGCAGTATGAAAAAAGAACCAGACAGCTTTTTGGATGCGTTATGCATAAAGTAATGTAAACCAAGCAAATCTTACAAAAATGTAAAATTAATTAATTGTGTGCGATACTTCATAATGTAAAGAAAGAAGGTAACATTCATGGCGTCGAAGAACAAATGGATTGCACCAGTGACGTTGTTGTTGTTGGTTGTCGCACTCGTGGTCCCACAGAACGGCAAATGGTCGATTGCTCGGGCCGAATCACGCGTACTGACCGCATTAAATGATAGTATTCAAGTCGACATCAGTTGTGGGACTGGACCATGTACGGGTAGCACAATCGCGACAGCGAGTCGGACGCGGAAGTTGGTCGTCAGTTCGACCGGTGTTATTTTTGCTTTATTCTGGAATCCGAGCGGAATCTGGGTTGCCAAGAGCACGAATCGCGGAGCGACGTTCGCTGCACCGACGCGTGTGACGACGACCGCGTTCGATGGCGAGATGAGTATCTCGGCCGATGGGACACTGTATGTAATCTGGAGAGAGAGCGGTGGGATCGGTTCCTATCAAATTTCAAAAAGTACCAATGCAGGCACAACCTGGGGTGCACCGATAACTATTTCAACGGGTGGCGTACCGGTTCCGATGCACATGGCAGTAGATGGTGATTACCTCTATGCAATTCCGGACTACCCGGGCTGGATAGTCCACGTGAGCTCAGATGCGGGTGCAACATGGACCGAAAAAACAATCGGCACAACGGGTTCTGTTTTCACAAGCATTTATATCGATCCTCTGACACATGCAATTTACGTTTTTCGAAGTGCATATCTTGATACATGGCAAACCAGCGCAGATCGTGGCACCACCTGGAGTGCTGAGAAATTCTACACTGGTGTACCTTATTTTATCGGTGCACTCACGAACAACGGTACTAACAAATACGTTTATGTGGCTGGCAGAGATTCAAATCTCGAACGGGTAAATCTGACCGATGAAACCGTTGATACGAAAATTGTTGTAGCGACCGATACTGATACCCGTTCTTTGGCAGCGGACAGCTGCGGCAATGTTATCAGCGGTAACAAAACCGGGAGTGATTTGTACTTGCAGTACAGTACCGACTCCGGCTCGACATTCAGCGCAACCGAGTTAGTCGAGGCAGGAGCAGATCGATCGAGTGCATCCATCGACTACACTAATGGTGACGTGCTGTACCTGTATGAAAAAGCCGGCCATGTCTACCTGAGCACCTATGCAGGATTGTTGGGTGGTGCAGGTAGCTGCTATGCACTGAACATATCACGTACGGCGGTCGAATTTACCCACCCTGGTGAAGAGCAGGTCATTACCCTCAAAAATACGTCGACAAGCCCGATGACCGTCAGTTCCATCACCTTGAACGGTACGGCGTTCACCAAGGCAACAACCTGTAAAGCAACGATTCCTGCGGGCGTGAGCTGCACGGTCACCATCAGTGGCAAGACCATAGCAAGTGAATTGCTGATCGTAGTGATTGGCGGTATTACGAAAATAATCCCCGTTAATTTGGGTGTTATCGCAGGGAGTCGCCCGACGGCAACGGTCGTACCATTGTTGACGCCATCGCCCATCCCCTTCCTCATGCAGAAAGGTGCTGTGGGCGCATCGTTCGTGCTCGGATTGCTCCAGAACAAAACCTTGGTCAGCTGGGGGATGAATCGTGAGTTCCAGTCCAGCATCCCACCATGCTGTGGGTCGGGTATCGACGACATCGCGGTCGGTACCAACTTCGCACTTGCCCTCAAAGGCGGCAAGGTGTATGGCTGGGGTGCCAACACCTTGAAGCAGATTACGTTCCCAGCCACAGCCGGCAAAGACATCGTGTCGATTGCTGCTGGTGGATCACATGGTATGGCTTTGACCAAAAATGGGTTGGTCATCGCTTGGGGCAACGCCGGGCACAAGCAGACCACCATTCCCAATGGGCTGAAGGGCGTCGTCAGCATCGCAGCAGGTAAGGCACACTCACTGGCACTCAAGAGCAATGGCACGGTCGTCGCGTGGGGCGCCAACGAAAGCGGTCAGACCAAGGTTCCAGTCGGTCTGAAGACAGTGGTTCAGGTCGCCGGTGGTCTCAACCACACCGTGGCACTCAAGAGGGACGGCACGGTTGTGGCATGGGGCGGCAACGCCAAAGGCCAGTCCGCCGTTCCCAGTAACGCCAAAGACATCAAGCAAATCAGCGCTGGTAACCAGTTCTCATTGGCAGTACGAAACGACGGCATCGTGTTTGGCTGGGGCAGCAATAACTACAATCAGCTGTTTATCCCTGCCGAGTACACCGACATCAATAACGCGTACGCTGGCTATTCGAACACGATCCTCGGTTTGCGCAACGGCCGCATCATTGTGCTGGGTGACCAGAGCAACGATGTCGGTGCATCACGCACCCCGACCAAGAGCGCGACGCCAACCCCTTGACCATGCACCTGCGTGCATGGGTATGGCGGACGGAACACACTCGTCCAAGGTCTTGAAGGGCGGAAAACCCATAAAACACACCCCCCGCGCATCCGCGCGGGGGGTGTGTTTTATGGTATGCGCTGATTCAAACGGAGAATGCAGATCGGCGCAGAAACGTATCTTGGCGCGATTCACGAGAAGACGGAACAAAAACACGGTGCGCGGCGTCTTTCTCTCACGGCACAAGGTGCCGCGCTGCTCTTTTGTCAACACCGGGCGAAAGAACGTGGGACGTTACCAGTCCGTGACAGATTATGTGTGAGAATCGTGCGTCGACGGCGATGACCGGCATTGCGTGTAGATGCAGCAAGCGGAAATAGCGCCATTACGTGCTTTTTTTGCCTGTAAGGTACAGAACCATGGATAGGCAGGACGAGCGGAGAACCTGATACAGACCTGAATTCGATCAAAACGTTGAATTCTGTAAACGGGGCTGTGTAGTATAGTTCATCTGTGTAGTCAGGTATACAAGCGATGATTAGGTGGTTGTGCACCCGATGGTGGCAGCCCAGCAGGATAATGAGGGTACGTATGCGCCGCGAAAATAAAGAATCCACAATCGATGGAATGCCGTTCCGACTGCATGTGCTGTTGCGGCTCGTCATCATCGGGATTTTGCTCGTTACGCCGTATCTGATGGGTGTCAACACCCAATCTACGGCGGCCAAACCGCGTACCACGGTGCCCCTGGGCACCGATGTGTTGACCATCAACGGCGGTGGTGGTGCAGCGACGAATGGCTCGGATGGCTTGCGCATGGCGTTTAATTGTATAGATGGCGCTGAGCAGGTGTGGTTCCGCAATCTGGTCAATTACTATGACTCGGATTGTGGCTACGGCACTAGCGCAATTACAAACGGTGGCAATGTCAGCATCGCGTTGTCGATTCAAAACGGCAGCAGTACGCCTGTTGTCTTTAGCAATCTGGTCATTTGGGGTGCAACACTGTGGGATAGTGTCGATGTCCTTGCACTGAGTGGGAGTGCGAGTGTCGGGACGAGCATGGCGACGACGACCGGTAGCGGCTATGCGCTGCTCGAATATACGGGAACGTCGACTGATGCTGGTGTGGCTGGTACCTATACCCTGCGGCGCGAAATTTCGTACACCTATCCAAATAAATACTTCACCGAAAACTATACCGTCATCCTGCCTGTTGGATCACCTGCGGTGACAATCCGTGTCTATAAAGGTGGAGATACGTACCCGGGTGGGAGTGACACGGGTGTCGGTGCATCGACAACATCCCCATATCGGTCTGTGCAATCCATCGAGCCGACATCAAAGCAAGTATTGGCCTTCCGCGAAACAACTGCGGGGACACTGGCCGGTGGGTACAGCGGTGTGTATACCAATGCCAACACAATCATTACGAGCTCTAGCGATGTGACCGTGGGGACCTGTTACGGCACCTGTACGGGGATTTTCGACCTCGAAACGACGCCCATCGATACGGGCTTGGTAGCACAATTCAAAACAACCGGTGCGACCTATGCGGCGTCGGGCTACCGCTATGGCCTCGACACCGTCGTACAAAAAGCCGACGTCTCGGTGAGTGCTGCCTTTGATCAGTCGGTCGCCAATTCGACGGCAAATCTCGTGTTCACTTTACAAAATGCATACCTCGATACGGTTGAATCTGCAACGGATTTCACTTTTGACTTTGCCATTCCCGCTGGATTGACCATCAGCGGTGCGGCGGTCGACAATTGTGGCACCGACAGTTTGACCGCTGCGCTCGGGACGCGGGCGTTCTCGATGTCTATGTTGATTGGGCCTGCAACCGTCTGCACAATCAGCGTGCCGGTGACCGCCGCTTCTGCGGGTGTGGTGAGTATCGACCGCACGATGGTGTCATCGTTGTCGACGACCGGCGCTGACCTCAATAGCAATCCGATGGATGTGTCGAACAATGTCGGGACATCGAGTATCAACTTTACGTTTGGCGCAGCCACTGCTACCGCGACGACCATTGGGGCCGCCACAGCGACAGCGACAAACACCAGTGGACCGACATCGACAGCCACCAACACCAGCGGACCGACTGCGACAGCGGTCTATGTTGGAACAGTAGCCGTGCCTGCCGGTACAACGATTACGACCAATTCTACGAATGTTGCATTAGGCAGTAGCTTTACGCTGACGGGTTTCACCAGCACACTTGTGTTGGCAAAAGTCGATGTCGGCAGTGCTGCGGCACGATTCAGCATCCCCACCAGGACCGGTTTGACGCGTCCCGATGGGAGTTCGACCTGGACGAATTTGTCGCAGGTCGCCATGTATGGCACGGTCGCGAATATTCAAGCAGCATTGCGTTCGATGACCGTGACAACATCGACAGCTGAATCGGTTTCTTTGGACGTCACGGTCACACCCCACGACACCGCATATGACTTCAATCCAGCAAATGGGCATTATTACAAATGGGTCAATGTGGTGGCCACATTCACCAACGCCTTGAATGGTGCGGCGGCAACAACATACAAAGGCCGACCAGGGTATCTACTGACATTGACGAGTGCTGCTGAGGCGGCCTTTGTCTATCCGCAGATTTATGTCACCAACCAAACGTGGTTGGGTTTGACTGATGCAGCTGTGGAAGGAACGTTTGTGTGGGCTGATGGCCCTGAGGAAGGGCTCGCACCGACCTACACGAATTGGTGCTCGGGAGAGCCGAACAGCGCGACGAACGAAGATTATGTGCTGATCGGGCAGCGTTCTTCCAGCAACTGTTTTTATGACACGTTCAATACCAACACGAATATTGACGGATACATCATAGAGTACGGCGACGCTACACCATTCAGTGAATCGCCTTCTGCATCAATGAGTATCACGGTTGCTGCCCCAACAGCGACCGCGACGAATACCCCAACCAGCACACAGACCCCGACGCCTACATTGACTGCGTCGACGACGCGCACGCCGCAGACACCGGGCGTCATCCCGACGACGTCGAATCCAGCCGGTACCGGCGACCAAGGTGTACGTACCATGGCCAACACGTCGTTCGAAATCAACGACTCTGGCTGTAGCATGACCACCTACGAGTATGCAGGCATGGGTGACATGCGTGGCTGGTTCACGTCACATCCGTCATCGAATGTGACCTGTAACGGGGTGGCGTATACGCCCAATCGGACCGGTCGCGTCATTGAACTCCAGAAGACCGCAGCATATAGCTATACGCCCGAAGATGGTTCGGTCTATGCGGAGCTCAATGCAGATGTCGCGTCGATGCTCTACCAACCCCTCTGTCTGCAAGACGGCGACGTAATCACCTATAGCTTTGCACACCGTCCGCGCGGTACACGCACCGATGTCGCCGAGTTCCGCATTGGTATTCCATCGGGATTGACGACCGGCTCGGTCGATGCAGACACATACAGCCGACAAATTGTCCGTGCGAGCACCGCCCAGAACAACCTGACAGTGACCGGAGCTACACAGACTGCCTATACCGATACAACCACCAATCCGACGAGTATCTCGGCACGGAACTGGGGTATCTACTCGGGCACACATACCCTGCCATCGACGGGTTGGGCAGGTATCAAAAACGTCGGTTTCTATGGGATCAGCAGCTCAGCATCAAACGCTGGTAACAATTTGGACTCGATTACCCTGGGACTTAAGCCGGTGTTGGACTTGGGGTCGTCGCGTGACCGCAGTGCGGGCGAGGCGTTCACCCCGCAAGCACTCAAAATCCGCGTCAACGGCCGTGTCGGTTCGGGGTTCAAAATTGCCCTGAAGATGACCGATGGCACCGCGACGCCTGACACAGACTTTACGATTGGGACGGTGACGTCGTCGTTCGGAACGGCTACGGTGGCACACACGTCAGGCACTGACGTCTGGGTTATTACCATCCCACCGGGTGACTATGACGGCGGCGTGAATGCAGCCAGCGGTATCGGCTTCCTGACCGTGCCGGTGCTCTACACGACCGACGCGACGACCGAATCGAACGAATATGCGTTCTTTAATCTCTCCGAAGAAGATGTCGATGGTGCCACGCCGGCGGTGCTCGATTTGGGTGATCCGACTTGTGACCAGTCCTCGAAGCTCGACGGCGTCGTGTATACGATCACCAACGATCAATACCCAACCACCTCGAACCCGACCGGCAACGGCACACAGGGATCGCGCACGATGGTGAATACATCGTTCGAAAACGTCGATTCGGGCTGTACGATGACGACCTACCAATATGCCCGTGAAGAAGACATGCGTGGCTGGTTCACGACATCGCCTGTGGGGAACGCAGGGTGTAACGGCACGGCATATACGCCCAATCGAACCGGACGGATCATCGAGCTGCAGCGGCAAGCAGTAGCTGGGTATACCGTCCAGGATGGCTCGTATTATGCAGAATTGAATGCAGACTATGCGTCGATGCTGTATCAGCCGATTTGTTTCAACAACAGCGATGTGTTGACCTACTCGTTTGCCCATCGCCCGATGGGGAACCGTACGGACACTGCCGAGATGCGTATCGGGATCCCGGCAGGGTTGCCTGCGGGGTCGAAGTCTGGTGACACGTATAGTCGGCAGATTATCCGCGTTGCAACGACACAGAGTAGCAACATTGTGACCGGTGGCACACAGACGGTCTACACCGATACGTACAACAACACCGGCTCTATTTCGGCTGCCAAATGGGCCATATATGGTGGCAATCACGTGTTGCCATCGAGTGGCTGGTCGGGTATTCGAAACGTCGGATTTGTGGCTATTGATGGCGCAAATGCGTTCACCGGCAATCTTCTCGATGCCATCACGCTTGGGTTGAACCCCATCATTGACTTGGGTTCGTCCCGTGACCGGACCGCGACCGAAACGGGTTCGCCGACGTCGTTGAACATCCGCATCAACGGCCGTGTGGCTGCCAACACCAAAATCGCCCTCAAACGGACCAGTGGCACTGCGACGACCGATACGGACTTCCGCATCGGGACGGTCAGTGCAGGGGTCTATGGCAATGCAACCGTGACACATACGGTCGGCAGCGACACGTGGCTCATCACCATCCCTGCCGGCGACTATGACGGCGGCACGATTGTGGCGAACAACAACGGCGGTTTGACGGTGCCGATTACCTACATCTACGACAAAGTCAGCGAAGGCGGCGAATACGTCAAATTTGAGCTGTCGAGTGCATCTGCAGACGGCGCGACGCCGAGCTTGTTCAGCTTTGGTGACCCGACCTGTGACCGTTCAGAAAAGCTCGATGGTGTCGTCTACAGCATCACCAGCGTCGACCCGACATCGACACCGACCCGTACCAGTACGCCTACGCCGTCACCGACGGTGGCTGGCGTCATCCCGACCACCAGCAATCCGACCATCAATGTGGCCAATGCCGGCTCACGCGTGATGGCCAACACGTCGTTTGAACTCTACGATGGTACGTGGACGCAGATGATGAACATGACCAACATGCGTGGCTGGAAGACGACGCATCGTACGTCCGATACCGGCTATCGGGTGATGGAAATGTGGTCATTTGGTTCAGACTCTTGGTACGACGCCCTCAGAGGAGTAGCGGCACCAGACGGCACTCGTTGGGTGGAACTGAACGCGTACCATGCATCGATGCTGTATCAGCCGATTTGTTTCGCCGATAACGAGCAGTTCGATTTCGAGTTTTATCACCATCCACGATCGTTTAGTTCGAACGAAATCATCGAACTGCGCTTTGGTATCCCAAGTGGGCTCGACGCAGGATCGGTCGCGGCGGATACGTATTCGCGCCAAGTGTTGCGCGGCAGTACGACCTCAGGAGCGACCCTTGCTGCCACAGCCACCACACTCTACGACACCTACGATGGCACATTGAACGAATCGGCCACCGTGACGACCGGCAACTGGGTCAAATACGCCGGCACGCACCAATTGCCGGCCGGTTGGAGCGGCGTGAGAAACCTGGGCTTCTACGGTATTTCGCCGACCGGCGGCTCGGGTAATCACCTCGACAAAATTACCATCAATCTGCAGCCCATCATCGACATGGGCGCGTCGCGTGACCGCAGTTCGAACGAGCAGGTCGCACCGACGTCGCTGAACATTCGTATCAATGGACGGATAAGTGCCGGCACCAAAATCGCACTCAAGCAGACGAGTGGCACGGCAACCAGCGATACGGACTTCAGCATTGGCACCGTCAGTGCCGGTGCAAATGGTACGGCTGCGGTCAGTCACGTGACCGGCAGTGACACATGGCTCATCACCATCCCCGCCGGCGATTATGACGGTGGTGTCGTGTCGGGGAACAACACGGGCGGGTTGACCATCCCAATTACCTATGCGTTCGACATGGTGTCTGAAGGCACCGAGTACGCAGTGTTTGACCTATCGTCAAATGCTACGGACGGGGCAACCCCAGACAACTATGTGCTGGGTGACCCGACGTGTGACGGCTCGGTCAAGTTGGATGGTGCGGTATATACCATCACCAATGTGGACCCGACCAATACACCGACGTTGACCCCGACGCAGACATTTACGCCATCACAGACACCTACCGCAACGGCTACCTATACTCCATCGATGACGTCAACCGCTACGCGGACACCGTCACCGACGGTTGTCCCAACCGTGGCAGGGGTCGTACCGACGACCAGCAATCCGACGATTAACACGTCGATTGCCGGTGTCCGTACCATGGCAAACACCTCGTTTGAGGTGACGGATTCATCGTGTTCACTCAACACAGGCACCTGGGCATACATCCGCCAAGAGTACATGGCTGGTTGGTTCACCGCGCACCCTCTTTCGCAAGAGTCGTGTAACAACAACAGAAGTGGTCCTGTTTCATACCGACCGATTGAACTCAACCCACGTGCTGATTCACCAGATGGCCGCAATGTCGCATCGTTAAACGCGGAAGTAGCATCGTTCTTGTATCAGAAGTTGTGTGTCTCTAGCGGCGAAACGTTCTCGTTTGAGTTCTATCACAACGCCGGTGTTGTCGGCGCCACCCGAACAGACATCGCAGCATTGCGCATGGGTATCCCATCTGGCCTGCCCGTGGGATCGGTTGCGGCAGACACCTATGACCGCGAAATCATCCGTGCGAGCACCACGACAAACTCCGCAGGCGTCGCTACGTCTGCCTCCAAGACAGACAGCTCAGGGACGACCAGCAGTGCCGCGAGTGTAGATCGGAACTGGGGCAAGTATTCAGGCACACACACGCTGCCAGCGACCGGGTACGACGGCATTCGCAACATCGGCTTCTTCGGAATCGATTCGATAGGGGCAGGAGCAGGCAATCTGCTCGACATGATTTCGCTCGGTCTCGACCCATTGATGGACATGGGTTCATCCCGAGATGCCACGATTGTCGAAGGTGGTGCCGGGTCAATCAATATTCGTATCAATGGCCGTGTGACTGCCGGGACGACCATCATCTTGCGCAAAGTGTTGGGTGTCGCCGTCAGCGACAGCGACTTCAGCATTGGGACCGTCAGTGCGGGTGCGCTGGGCACGGCCAGTGTGACGCATACAACGGGATCAGATAGCTGGGAAATTGCCGTGCCGGTAGGGGATTATGACGGCGGAATCTTCCCGTCGAATAATCGCGGTGGGTTGACCATCCCTGTGTCGTACCTGTACGACGTCACCAACGACACCGGTGAGTACGCCATGTTCCAACTCGGTGCACCCGGTGACGACGGTGCGTCGACAAACTGGAACTTGGCAGACCCGACCTGTGACGGCTCGTTCAAAGACGACGGCGTCGTACACACCATCACCAACCTCGCACCAACAGCAACGATGACCCCCGTTGCCACAGCGACAAATACCCCAACCAACACCAATACGCCGACGTTGACTCCGACCAACACGGCGACCATGACCCCGACCAACACGCCGACGAGCACCTTTACGCCGACGTTCACGATGACCCCTGCAGTACCGACCGTCGTCATTCCATCGTTGCCAGATATCACCGAGGGCGCCTCGAGCATCAATCTGAGCACGGTCAGCGCCGGCGGATTGGCGGTCACCATCAGTAGTACCTCGCCGTCGGTATGTACCGTCACGGGTACGACGGTCACCGTCGTCGGTCCAGGCACCTGTCAGATCGATATCGATATCGCCGCCGGCACCGTGGGCGGGATCCGCTATGCAGCAACCAAAGTCACCCGGAGCTTTGTGGTCAAAGCAACGCAGACGATGACGTTTGCGCCGTTGACGGGCAAAATCTATAACAGCGGGGACTTTGCGCTGACGGCGAGTGCTTCGTCGACATTGCCCGTCAGCTATACTGCTGCACCCGCGAGTGTCTGTACGGTGAGCAGTGGCGGGATGGTCAGCATGCTCACACCGGGGACGTGTACGATTACTGCCGCTCAGGCAGGTGGGCTCAGCGGTGGGTTGACCTACGCTGCCGCCACTGCAGTGGTACGGTCGTTTACCGTCAGTGGTGTGCCGCAGAGCATTACCTTTGGTCCGCTGTCGAGCAAGCACGATTATGACCCGAGCTTTGACCTGACTGCTACTGCCAGCTCGGGATTGGCAGTGACATACACAACGAGCAATTCGATGATCTGCGATACCACTGGGCGGCGCCTACGCATCTATACCAAAGGCACCTGTGCGGTAACCGCAGCGCAGGCGGGTGGGACAAGTGCCGGGGTCATCTATGCGGCTGCGAGCACGGTCGTACAATCCTTTGCGATTGATGACAACACGCCGACGTTGACCAAGTCTTCGACGCCGACACCGACCGTCACCAACACGCCGACCAAGACGTTGACGATGACGCCGACGCCTATCCCGTTGATGATGAAAAAGGGTGCCGTCGGAGCCTCGTTTGTGCTCGGATTGCTCCAGAACGGGACATTAGTGACCTGGGGCATGAACAAAGAGTTCCAAGCCAATATCGCCCCGTGCTGCGGCAGTGGGATCGACGATATTGCGACGGGGTCGAACTTCGCCGTGGTCCTCAAGGGTGGCAGAGTGTTTGGGTGGGGGTCGAATTCTCTGAAGCAATTGACCTTCCCCAAGACAACCGCCAAGGACATCATTGCCATCGCAGCAGGTCAAGCACACGTGCTTGCAGTCACCAAGAAGGGTGCTGTCATTGCGTGGGGCGACAACAAGTCGATGCAAACCAAAGTCCCCAAATCGTTGAAGGGGGTTGTGGCGGTAGCCGGCGGCGCGAGTCATTCGCTGGCATTGACCAACAAGGGCACAGTCGTCGCTTGGGGGAGCAATACGTCTGGCCAAACCAAGGTTCCTGTCACGCTCAAGGACGTGACGGCTATTTCGGGCGGGCTGGATCACTCAATCGCACTCAAGAAAGACGGCATGGTCGTCGCGTGGGGCGGCAACGCCTACGGTCAATCAACCGTCCCGACGATTTTGCGCGATGTGAAAACCATCAGCGCTGGTACGCAGTTCTCGATGGCACTCAAAAACGACGGGACTGCCTTCGGTTGGGGCCGTAATGATTCGAATCAGATTACTATTCCAGCTGGGTTTACCGGGTTCTTCTCGGTGAACGCAGGGTACGCGAATTCGATTATTGGTTTGCGCAACGGCGGCATCTTGGTCCTCGGTGATATGTCCAACGACGTCGGCGTGTCGCGCACACCGACCAAGACGGCCACACCGACGCCTTGACCATGCACCTACGTGCATGGTCATAGACGAAGGTATTTGCGTGTATGGCCAGGTGCGTCGGAATGGATTGACGGACGACGTTGAGAGAGCGGGACGCATTTCAATGCGTCCCGCTCTTATTTTGGGGCGGGGAAGATTAGATTGGGGCGGGGTTTATTGCAATAAACCCCGCTCAAAAATTTTCTGCAGGCCGCAACATGCTGTGCCCCGCACGGGATCTCTGGGGGGAACATATAACGGAACGCCTGAATTTTTAAGACAAAAATATACAAAATATATGCATAAACAAAAATCTATAGAATACGAGCAATGAATAAATGATGCATCCGTAACTGAAATCCGAATCACTAAGAAAATAGAGTTGATATTGCTCTTTAAATATAGCAAATAAATCTTTCGATGAAGATGTTGAATGTTGCCTGATTGCAGTTTTTAACAATCATGGTATGATTATTAATACAATCAATAATGAATACTATATAAAAATTCAAAAAATACATCGTGTTTTTTGCGTAGCTACGTTCACTTGATGCGACCTGCGAAGTCCAGCAGAGATTAGGATTGGTAACGAATGGCGAAGTTGAATCGATTTGCGTATGTGTGGATGGTGTTGTAGTGGCAATAATTGCAATGATGCCGTTGTCAACAAACCAAACGAAGCATGTGGGTGCAGCGGTGGGGTTTGCGTATGCGTTAGGAAACAGCGTCCTGACATTTAACGGGAGCGGTGGCTCAGCGATAAACGGCTTTGGCGGAGTTTATTGCAATAAACCCTGCCCCAACGATCCATTGCAACGTCTACGTCTGCGTCTTGAGTTGGAAGAGTGAAATTCTACGCAGTCGCTTCCGCAACACCGAAATGTGTCAATTTTTCGTATTGAAAAACACAGGACAGAGGAATACATGAAGCAGACATGGAGTATATTGCGTGTCTTGTTTGTCATTGCGATGATGATGG
>CAIPUQ010000416.1 GCA_903868295.1 uncultured Roseiflexaceae bacterium | reverse complement strand
GAAAATTTCCAATTACTCACTACTCACTACTCACTACTCACTACTCACTATTTCCCGTATCGCCACGCATAGTAATGCTGGCCAACGTTCCCCATTTCGACCTGAAATCCCGCGCTATTGGTCGGTGTATAGGTCAAAATCCGTCGTTGAAATGCCTGCACCAGCGTCCAGCGCGGCACACCCGCGATGTTTGTTTTGATCCAATACGCATCGGTAATCGGGTACCCAAATGCAAACACCCAGTCAAACAATGGTGCAACCGTGTACTCGCTGCCCGTATAAATCAACCCTGACTGTTGCAAGAACGTTTCGAACACATCGGGTATGTTATGCCCTGTCTCGGCAACATAGCGCGTATTCTTGACCACGGCAGGCGCAGATATCGGCACCAACGAGCCGTCACGACGCATCTGGAGCGTCAGGACCTCACCATTCTTTGGTGGTTGATGGGTCGATACCACCGCCAGCGTCGCATACCGTGGGGCATCACCGTTGACCACTGCTGGGTCACCTGCCAGGACTTCTTCGGATGGCGGTCGTTGTACAAACGACGTTTCGCCTGTTTGCATGCGTCCCGTCATGAGTTCATTCACCAACAATCCATTGGTGACGTACCACGCCGATGACCGATTGGCAGCGGGATCATTGACTTCCATCCGTGCTTTATCGAAGTACTGCACCAGGCGCTGTCCACCATTGTAGGCCTCGAGCATGCCGTCACCGAGTCGCGGTCCCCAGATCCACGACCGTGCAGTGCGGCCTTGCTCGACAGCCAAATCCCCCCGTTGCCAGAGTTTCTTCATCGTACTGTCGGCAAAGCCCGGTGCAATCCCACCCGGCGCAACAACCGGTGCTGCTTCTTTGAACTGGGCAATCTTTTCACGCGTGATATCAAGGTATTGTGTACCAAATGCTCTGCTCGGTTCGATCGAGCTTCCTTCAAACCACTCGTTCCAACTGGTGATTACTGCATACGACGCGCCATACGAACGCGCCACATCCCAACCACTGCGGTAGTAAGCGCCGTCATCGCGTGCTTTTTTGTGGCCGCCACGGTAGCGCATGTCGTCATAGCCGGGCATCACCGTTGCAACAAAGGGTTTGTTTGTGCCGCGAGAACTATTGAAGTCGTTGAGCTTTCGATTGTACGAAGACATCGCCTTGCCCGAAGAAGTTTCCCATGTGATGTCATAGAAGTGCAGTGCGTCGAAGACGTCGAGCAATCCAAAGTTCACCCCACCACCCAACCAAAACTGTTCGCGATTGGGATCCATATCATCGCGTAACTGTTGCCAACCACTTTTGGTGCCGACCCTGCCGGGCAGAATCGTATCGTTCCAAAAGACAAAAACGGGTTTGTTATCTATTTTGAGGTAGGCCGGGCTGCTCATATAGCCCATCATTTCGCGCATGTTTTTGCGGATGTTTGCGTTGCTGTTCAACGTTGGATCACCGACGGGATCGACACTGAACGCCACCGAAAAGCCGCCCATTGCTTCGGCAACACTCAACACTTTGGCACAGCTATAGCGCCAGGTACAAAAGAACCCATCGATACCTGCATCTTTGGCCTGTTGGATTTGCAGGCGTATCACGCTTTCGGACTTGCTGTCGTAGAGTTCATCTGGTCGATCACTCATCCGGCTCGGATCCCAACTCAAACGGTTCCACCAGCTGTAGTAATACGCAAATACCTTTTTGGTGCTTGCAGCCTGCACAGGTGTCGCCACTGGGGCGAATGACCAGGCCATCGCAATCAACAGCGCAACCGAGGCAAAACGAGACATACCGCCTCCTGATATACCAGACACCCATATACAGACCCTGTTCTATAATACCGTCAAACGGCGCACAGGAGGCTACGATGACCGCACGACCAGTCTTGGGAATTTTGGGCGGTGGTCAATTGGCCCAAATGATGGCACTCGAAGCCATCCCGTTGGGGATCCAATGCCATATCTACGACCCTGACCCGGTCGCCCCAGGCCGCCTCTGTGCAATCCATCATTGTGCTGCATATGACGACACATCCGCCTTGTTGCGATTTGCCGCGGCAGTAGACGTCATCACCTACGAATTCGAAAACATACCAATGTCGTGCGTCACGTTCCTCAATACACACAAGCCCATCATGCCCGGTATCACCGCATTGCAGATGTGCCAAGACCGCCTCACCGAAAAAACATTTGCCCGCTCGCTGGGGTTTGTAACTGCGCCGTTCGTCGATCTCGTGCCTACGCTGTCGAGCAGCGACGCACTACGGACCGTCGGCGCACCGGCTATCCTCAAAACGCGGCGCATGGGGTATGACGGCAAAGGCCAACAAACCATCCAAAATGCAGAAGAACTCGATGTCGCGCGTGCCGCATACGGGTCATACGAGCTTATTCTCGAGGGAATGGTGCACTTTCGCCATGAAGTGTCGATTATCACGGCACGGGCACAGGATGGAACGACCGTCCGGTACCCACTCATTCAAAACACCCACCGACAGGGAATTCTCCGCACATCTCTTGCACCCGCCCCGTGCCGGACAACCGAACTCGAGGCTCTGGCCGATCAGATTGCCTCCACCGTACTCGACGCATTAGGCTATGTGGGGGTATTGACTATCGAATGCTTTGTCGTCGATGCACCGGGGGGGAGCACCCTCGTCATCAACGAATTTGCCCCACGCGTCCATAATTCGGGACATTGGAGCATTGAAGGCGCAACGACATCGCAGTTTGCGTACCATGTCCGTGCAGTAATGGGGCTCCGTATCGATCCTCCAGAGCTCCGCGGCTACAGCGCCCTCTGTAATCTCATAGGTGATGAACCGGCACACAGCGACATCCCCGTGGGCGTGTCTATACATCGCTACCACAAGACTCCACGGCCGGGGCGTAAGGTAGGGCATCTCACCATCACGACGACTGACCACACGGCCCTTCAACATACTATCGAAGTCTGTAACCAACTCATCGGGGTCCGTATCACTTGAATGCATACCGCATCATTTATGTATTGTAGTAATTGCTGTATTTTGCTTCTTTATATTTCATTTACTTTTCAGAATATTGTAGATATAGAATTCATTTTTTCCGCTACGATATAGCATCTTACGTGCTGATTGGAAATCAGAATTCTCCTTTTTTAAGACAAACAGGCAGAGATTGCAGGCAATGAAAATATATATAATTCATCAGTATCATCTCAATTTTCACGATTCTTCTTTACCATAATTGATTCGATGCTTCGTTGTGAAATATGCTCTTCACTCCGCGATTTTTATCTCTGATACAGAGAAATATACCTCTGTACACAACATCAAAATTGGTATATACTACATATCATCATATACATTATGATAGCTTTCACCGGTTAGTCTGGGAGGGGACTATGGCGTTCGGATTTCACGGCGCTATGTTGCACGTTGATCTCACCACCCAAACAACACGCATCGAATACCCAGAAGATAACTTCTACCGCATATATGGCGGTGGCGGATTGTTTGGCACCTATTTTCTCCTCAAACACACTCCAGCCAAGATCGACCCACTCTCAGCAGAGAACATTCTGGTATTCAGCAACAGTGTGGTAGCCGGCTACCCGGGAGCAGGGTTGGTACGCTATGTAGTGACGACCAAATCCCCACTGAGCTACGGGATAGGCGAGAC
This sequence comes from uncultured Roseiflexaceae bacterium, assembly GCA_903868295.1. Classification (GTDB taxonomy): domain Bacteria; phylum Chloroflexota; class Chloroflexia; order Chloroflexales; family Roseiflexaceae; genus UBA965. The sequence continues at coordinate 292 of CAIPUQ010000416.1, read as the reverse complement.
GCGCTCGGAGGGTCCGTGGGCAGTGTCGCTCAAGAAGTCGGGATTTGATGCGATTATTGTGCATGGTCGTGCCGAGCGCCCTGTCAACCTGGTTATCGAGGACGGGGTGCCACGCATTGTCGATGCATCACCCCTCTGGGGCAAAACCGTTGGAGAGACCACTGATTCGATCGCCCAAGAGTATGATCGAGCCACTGACGTCGCGACGATTGGACCTGCCGGCGAAAACCTCGTCCGCTATGCAAGCATTGTCAGCAGTCGGACGCATCAAGCCCAACGCCACGGTGTCGGT
>CAIPUQ010000415.1 GCA_903868295.1 uncultured Roseiflexaceae bacterium | reverse complement strand
TGGAACGCCAGCGTAGTGGCCAGTGAGCGCACATCAGCAATTGCTGCGTCGATGGCAGTTGCCTGCTCTGCACTGCGTTCTGGTGCGCCGGCGATGGGCTCGCTGTCACGCAGCTCGGTCACGATGTCGGCTGCCTCGTCGATAGCATAGAAGAAGTCTTCGTCGGGCTCATTGCCCTTGGCACGAATAGCAGCAACCGATGCAATGGAACTATCACGCAAGGCCTTGGTAGCGGCAGCGACGGCTGCTGGGTCTGTTTCGGCAGCGGTGACGGCAATCATTGTCCCCAACGCCGTCGGTGAAGCGGGCTCGCGCGTCACCCATGCTTGGGTAATGGTACGGGCCTGGGCAATGTCGCCAACGACGAGATAGAGATAACTTTGCCACGAATCGACGCTCGACACGTCGTACCCGGCTGCCCGGGCAGCGGCAAAGCCCGCCAGTGCGTCGTCGTTTTTGCCTTGCCCATATAGCGCCAAGGCACGCTCGTAATGCGCGTCCCCGTAGCTTGGCAATGCGGCAATCGCTTCGTCGTAGGCGGCAATGGCGCCTTCAGCATCATTTTGGTAGCCCAACGTGTATGCTTTGACATAGGCATCGACTGCAGCTGGCGAATATGCAGGCAACGGTTCGCTGTAGGTTTGGATGGACCAGTTGAGGGTAATCAACGAAATCAAGATAGCCGTGCTGAAGATCATCAACCGTGGAATGTCGGACATCACCAAACAGAGACCTAACAACCCCAACACCACTGCCAACAACGTCAGATGAACGATGTAGGTGTTTGCTTTGGAGTCCCAGGCCATGTCGAGCGCCTGCATGAAGGTACGCATCTGTTCGGCACGGGTTGCATCGCGCAGATAGACGTCGACTTCGTAGGCAGCAGCAGCTTTGTCACCCATCGATGCGTAGGGTTCGCCATACGCGGGCGAAATAATTGCCAACGCAGCTTTGGCTTCGCTCAGGGTCGCTACTGCATCTGTCTGACCCGTTAACTCGGCCAGGTCATTCTGCTGTGTCAGCAGCTCGTCGACACGGGCAGCATAATCGAGGTTTGCCGATACCATGGTCTCGCCGACGCTCCGAATGCGCATTGCATCGAGCGAGTAGCGCTGGGTTTCGGCACGGTAGTTGGTATTGAGGTTGCCGGCGTGCACTTGGAGTGTGCCGACAATACCGGCGAACACCGTCACGATACCGATAATCACACCTATCCAGCCGTCGAATTCGTTCAGTCGGTCGATGATACGCTTCATCATTTGCTCACCACCTGTTCAATCAGTATGGTTTGAATGGCAAGACCAATCGACACCAACGAAGAAATCGTCGCCAAAATGGTATTAATCAGCGGCGAGGGGATGACCTCGGTACACGCCAAAATCAACACCAACAACGAATAGCCAAGCAACAAGACCACGAGCTGGTCGGTTTTGGAACGGAACGACGCAGCGTCGGCCAGTGGACCACTGGCATCGGCCGTACGGCGCCCGACAATGGTAGCGTAGCCGGCACGTGTGTCACCCTTTTGGTTGTAGCTGCCGTCGCGCAACACAAAGCGCTGAGGGAAGTAGGATTTGGCCACCGTCCGTGGGATTGCTTGCTGTGCCTGCACTGTTGTCAATACATCGGTCAATGCCTCGTCGGTGTTGGCCTCGGCTGCGTCGATCGCGATGGATTCGCTCGCCACTGCAGCCCGAAAGTCCATGTACGCACGGGCGTGGTTCGCCACATCACCGGC
>CAIPUQ010000414.1 GCA_903868295.1 uncultured Roseiflexaceae bacterium | reverse complement strand
TCGAGTCGAGTACCGGCGTCCCGCGACCGCTCATCGTCGCAACCTCGGTTGTTCCCATCGAGCAACCGGGCCGACCGTACCTCATCCCCTAAGGCGTCGCTACAGGGCGCTCCCCAAAAATCGCCCGCCCGACGCGCACCATCGTGGACCCTTCGCCGATAGCCACATCGATGTCGCCGCTCATCCCCATCGACAATGTCGCGAGCTGGTGGTCGGGCAACACCGGCTGGAGCGCATCACGCAACAGGCGCAACGAGTGGAACACCCCACGCACTGACTCGGGCTCGTCACTATACGGCGCAACCGTCATCAGCCCTTCGATGCGCACACCCGCGACGTGGCCAATAGCACGCACCACGGCAACCACGTCGGCACGCACCTGGGGATCGGTTTCCCACCCGTGTGCAGCGATACCTTCTTTGGTATCTTCGCCCGATACATTGCACTGCAACAATATCCGCACTGGTGCGCGACCGAGTTCGATGGCATGTCTGCCCAGTGCCTGCGCAAGTGCCAGGCTATCCACCGATTGGATGACGTCAAACAGCATCACCGCTTTTTTTGCTTTGTTGCGCTGCAAATGGCCAATCAGATGCCACTCAATCCCTGCCAGTTCGGCACAGCGTGGGATTTTGTCCTCAGCCTCTTGGACCCGATTTTCACCAAAAATCCGCACGCCTGCAGCATAGGCGGCATGCACCAGTTCTGCGGGGTGTGTTTTGCTCACGCCCACAAGGGTGACGTCACTGCTCTGGCGTCCCGCTGCCTGCGTCGCCTGCTGTATGCGTTGTTCAATCCGTGTAATCGCCTGTTTCATGGCATCCTCTATCGTCTGTGGGGGGATTGTACCATGCACAAAAAACCGGTACCACGGGCCCCGCCCGTGGTACCGGGGTCGCGCATACGTCAGCTCCGATTGGCAGCCAACCCCGCATTGACCACGTCGACGGTTACTTCTGTTACACCCTGCTGCCGTGCAATCCCCTCGATCACCATCTGCAACTGGCGCGATGCCGAGATACGCGGCAAGTACGGCAATTTCTGCAGTTCTGCATCCAACAAATCCCGGGCATCACTCGACCAGCGCAAGTTGCCGCTCTGGCCAGACGGGGCGGCTGCAGGTGCGCCGCCTTGACCACGTGCTGCAGCGTAGGCACCATCGACCGGCAAAAAGTTGAGCAGCCCATCATACAGCCGGTTCACGATTTCTTGCATCAAGATGACACAGCCGCGGTAGCCGATGAACGGTGTGCCGACGGCTCGGCGTACTGCAGGTCCGGGGAACGACGCAGGGATGTAGTTCGTGAAGCGTGCTCCTGCTTCACGGAGGTAGATACGCTCGTTCATCGACCCAAACAGAAAAGACGGAGCTTTCTTGTGGATGTGTTGGCGCGTCGCTTCGTTGTCGTAGTCGCCCGGTCGCCGTGGTCGCGCGGTCGAAAAAGCGATTTTCATCCCTAGTTCCTCACCCAAAAAGCGCTCCAGCCCATCTGCGAGTCCACGCCCAGCCACGATGCCGACATCCAGCGTGCTAAACCAGTCACCCTGTGGTCCACGCCACAAATCCCACACCGCCTGCAAGGTGGTTTTCTTTTCGTTGGCGATGAAGGCCTCGGCCTGTTCGCTCGTGCCGAGCAGTGCGCCCAGGGCCCGCACAAAGGCGTTGCTGTCTTTCATCCCATATGGTGCCGTCAAGATGGGTTTCTCGAGGCGCTCCGCCAGTCCCATGCCGAACTCTTTGTACAGCACCACCGTCACAGCCCCTGCAGCCAAACGATGCATCTCTGCCAACGTGGTTGCATACGGGAACACGATATTGACGGTGCCACCCGCGCCTTCGATCATGCGCCGCATTTCTTCGAGTTCTGACGGTGCATTAAAGCAGCCATACGTCGGCCCGATGATGTTGACGGCGCGCGGGTTGGGGGTAACGGTCGCTGTCTGTTGCGCGCCATACTCGTCCCACAGCCACACCAGTACCCGGTCGCGGCCCGCCCACTCGTCTTCGGCGAGCGAGTTGCTGTAGTAGAACTTGGTGCCGGTGCCCAGCTGCTTCACCAGCGACGAATGGTCAGAGCCAATCATTTCGGATTCGGCGGTCGATACGACGATCACCCGTTTGTTGTCCAACACCCCCGTCAACGCCAGGTTGTCGTAGGTCCATTTGACTTTGTCTGCAGTCCCTTTGCCGCCGACCTCTTGTTCGGTCATCGTCGCTGGGGTCAAATTCTCGATGTGGGGGACCGCATCGGTATAGTCGGGTACTGCGGTGCCCACCAGATTAAAACACCCCACCGGTGCATCACAAATCACATGCACATCGGGCATGGGGCACATCGTCCATATTGCTGCCCAGTATCCACTGGTATCCGAGAGGTCACGAAGTACTGTAGGTGCCATTGCTGGTTTCTCCATCGGCTGTCGGATTAGTCGGCGAAAAATTCCTGCATGAATCGGTAGCGGTCGCCCTTGGTCAATACCTCAGCCACAAACTCAATCGTCGCTGCCATGCCGCTGCTCAAAAAGAACGGTCGTGAGGCCAATTGATTGGTGAAGTACATTGCCGGGATGCCACGCTCTTTGGCAACACTGGCCAACGGCGTCGTGCCAAATACCAGGTCCGGTGTGTAGCGATCAATCGCCGCAACATCTTCTTCGAGTGCCTTGCGGTAGATGACTTCCTTGGTGCCGTGTGCCTTCAACCACATTTCATCGGGCAAGACCAATGGATCTTGACCAATGCTGGTCGATACATACGGCACATGCGCCCCTGCCTCGACCAACATCCGGGCATAGGCCAACTCAGTGCCTTCGTATCCCGTCACCATAACGGTTCCGCTGAGCGGCTGGGCTTCCACGATGGCAGTAGCCTTGGCGCGCTCTTCGTCGGCAACCTGCTGCACCAGTGCTTCATCGAGGCCGAGGATGCTGCCGATGGATTTGATCCAGGCATACGTCCCACTGATGCCCACCGGAGCTCCGCCGGCTATCGACATGCCAATGGAGCGCGCGACATTCATCGATTCTTTATAAAACGGATGTAGCGGTGCCATCGCAGCCGCTCGACCTGCCCGCCGGAAGTCTTCGATCGAGCGTCCCGGCAAGAAGATCGTCTCGCTGACGCCCATCCGCCGCAGCAGCGCGTCGATCAACAACGGATCCGCGGGGAACACTTCTCCCAGCAGCACGACACTCTTGTCGACCACCGGGCCTTCGCGTTCGGCGAGTCGGTTCAACAATGCAGCGACGGCGATATCTTTGGCTTCGGGGTGCGAATGGATGGCATATGCCGGTACCCGTACCAGCACGACATCGGCATCGCCACACTTTTTGGGGAGCAGTTCTTCGGGCATACCAGCTGTCTCGGCCACACACAACGACACCACGGGGATCAACTTGACCCCAGGTTCTTTGGCAGCTACTTCAATGGCGGCACGGGTCCCTTCGACCACTTGCCCACTCATCAGTTCGGCCGTACCCAATTGTGGTGCCAATATCGATTTACTTGCCCCATAAAAGTGCGTCACAAACGTCAGCCCATACAGACAACCCGTGTCGGTCGCCATCACCGGGTGTGAACCTTCGAGGCGTGTCAATATGCGCAATGACCCGAACGCTGGGCACATGGATTGCGGGTGGAGTTTGCACGGTGATTTGGTCGCGCCACTCTGATTCAGTTCAATTATTTCAGCCACAATGCCCTCCTTTTTTGTACTGCAGAGACTACACTACATATGCTGCAAATAAGAGGCTCATGCCTCTTATTGCCGGTGCGAGGTTATTCGTCTTTTACCGATGCGGGGTCAATGCGCAAATATGCGCCCGTTGCTTGCTTGTTGGTGAAGTACGCAGCAACAATAAACCCAATGATGACCAACCCCAATGGAATGAAACACATGACCAATCCGGACGTTGATATACCCATACTGGTGCTCCTCTCACATCTATCGCCACAAGTGTCGCCACTTGAAAGCCCCAAAAAACTACTCTGCCTGCTGCGGTGCGTGTGACGGCATAATCAACTCGCGCATCTTGGCAGGATCAAAGCGAAAGTTCGCCACCAAATCCAACACATGTTGAAAGTGATGCGCGGGAATGGTTACGAACAACTCGCCCGGCAACAGTTTGTTGTGCATCCGGCCGCCGCCATCCCCGGTCGCAAACACACTGTTTTGCTTATTGATAGGCGTTGCGAAAATCGACGCGCACGCCGATGGACCGACTTCGCCAATCGGGAACGTCCCTTCCCGCACCGAAGCCGCACCGGCGATTTGCATCGCATGCAACGCATCGGTAACGCAAATGACCGTATCGATATGGACGCCTGCCGGCACATCGTTGAGGGGCGCAGCAGCCAATGCCACAATGCTCCCGTCTGGCAGGCGCTCACTCTGTGCTTTGTTGCGTTTGGCGGCCTCAGGGGTAAAAAATCCCTGTGCCATGGTCAGATATTCACCTTCGGTGATGAGGGGTGCCGCTTTGGGCAACAACCCCAGATGCCACAAGCCGACATAGCAGTCATGATGCTTTGCATCGACATAGATCCGCTTGCCACTCTCAGCCTCGCGGACGATACCGCAGGCAACGACCTGTGCGGGTTCGTACCCTGCAGGCGCTGCATCACGACAGTACGTAATCGCGACCGGTGTGCGTTTGACTTTGAGCACTTCTACCAATACCCGGTAGAGTTCTTGTGGATCGACTGGTGTCATGGCAGTTCCTCAGCGATACGACGGTGCGTCCATCTCGCGCAAATCGACATAACTAAATTCTTGGCCCGAGCGACGCAACGCAGACAGAAAGGCCGCTTTGTTGTCGAGTTCGTCGATCGTCCCTATCCGGATTTCGACAGCGCCCGATGTCACTGTGACACCGTCGCGGTCGTTCCTGCTCAAGTCAGTGACATACAAGCCGATTGCTTCCATGACCTGCTTGACTTTGAGCTGGACCGGGTCGTCCGTCTGGACCTGGGGGATCACCGATGGGCTCAGCGACAACATTGGGATGGCTTTTTTGTTGGCGGTTGTGCCCGCAAAAAGTTCGTCTGCCGATGCCGAGTCCGGCCGGCCTTCCGGCTCTTCGGCACCAAAGACGCGCAAAAAGTCATGATATTCGAGTGCGGTGTAATCATCGCACGGCGGGATTTCGTTCTTTGCAATTTTGCTCGCAAGCTCACCGAAGATCGTATTGAACTGCTCGTCCTCGAGTGCCAATCGACAGGCATCTGCCAATTCACGCACTTTGCGGCTCAACGGGATGCGTGCCAGAATCGGTAAGCCGACTGCTTTGGCGTAGATGTCCGCAGTGTCACTGCCGTCGTCACGATTGACAATCAACCCCAGGACCGACGTCGTGCCACCCATGCTCCGGAAGTACGCAGCTGCCTTGGCAATGTTGTTGGCCGCATACAGTGATTGGCGATCGTGGCCGACCACGATGATGACTTGCTCCGCCAATGACCGTGCAAGTGGGGTGGCGAAGCCGCCACAGACGACGTCGCCGAGGAAGTCCATCACCACATAGTCAAGGTTCCACTTGCTCAAGCCCAGTCCTTCGAGGGTTTTGAATCCCGACGAAATGCCTTGGCCACCACAACCACGCCCGACTTCTGGTCCGCCCAGTTCGCATCCGTACAATACTGCATCGTCGCGCAACTGACTGCGGAAGATAACATCGCCGACGCTCAATTCGTCTTCGCGCCCTTGTTCCTTGAAGATACGCCACTGTTCACCGAGTGTCGGCAATGAATGCCCACCAAATACGGTGTTACACGAGTCGTGTTTGGGGTCACAGCCCAGCTGCAACACACGGAAACCGTCGAATGTAAGTCGCGACGTCAGGTTGGAGGTGAAGAAACTCTTCCCCATCCCGCCTTTCCCATAAATTGCTAACATGCGTGGAGCCATGGTGCTCCCCTTTTCTAGGCTG